>JANXLO010000749.1 GCA_025355115.1 Chthonomonadaceae bacterium | reverse complement strand
GCAAGACAGTTATTCCCCCGCCCGTCGGCCCTCCAGTAGTAGCTCCTCCGATTGCTGCTCCGCCGCAGTCCAAAGAGGTCGCCGCCGCCACTAGCAAGGAGCAGATGCGACAGCAACTTGAGCAGGAGGCAAAGGCCATGATGCACACCAGGCAGATGGCCGCCGCAGCCAAGGCCAACGTCAAGACCGATCCCAATAAGAAGCCGTTCAATCCCACTTCCACAGATACCGATGCCGAATATTGGCAGCATTACAATATGGGTGCCGAAGGCACAAAGGAGATGCGGGCGAAGGTGGAAAGAGCACTGGCAGATCAGAAAAAACAAGGATCTGCCCCGACAGGCCCCCGGCCATCTAAGGCGTTGGAGATGCCCCCTCCTTAATCTGTTCGGAAACCGAGCTCATTAGCATTGGCAGTATGTAACTTATTTGCCCGGTTTCCTCATAAAGCCAGCAATGATTGAACGCAGGCGATCATTCCTTTGTTAGCCAAAACGTTGACATTTCAATTGTTCTGCCGGTGATAATGCGCTAGTTATTTGGTTAATGCCTTAGAATGCGCTTTTATCGGCAGTATCGCTTGACAAACAAGTAAGTATATGTTAAAGTTGTGCTTGTCAAGTTGTGTCTGCCTGAATATTGCTGGACTTTCACCTATCGAATAGGATGCTTGTGCGCTGGCATGCGCTCAGGGAATTTCCGAGCCCCTGTAGTTACCTTACGGGCATTCCGCTTGTCTTAACCGCTTTTCTCTCAGCTTGAAACGCTAGCGCAGGCTCTCATTCTGCCGGGCTGAGTTTCCTCGGGTTGTGACTGAGCTGCAATAACGACCGAATAGTATCCAAGAAACTTAGGGAGGCGAACAGATGAAGAGGATGGCTTGTGCGCTCGCGCTCGCTGCAGGTACGGGGCTGACGCTAGGCGTCTCCGCGCATTCTGCAATGGCAGAACCGGCCCATGCGACGGCGACGGGACTCAAACTGAGCGTCGTGCCACTCGGAACAGTCAGCACAGATGCTCCTGTCGCGCTTGACGTCAACTTCCGCGGCGGGAAAATCCGCAGCGTGGAGGTCTATCTCGACGGCAGCCGCATCGCGAAAGAGACGATCAACACGGCGGACACTCACGGAGTGCTGTCCTTCAAACTGCCTGCGTCCCTGCTCACCGAAGGCAGCCATGAGATCATGATTCAGGCAATTGATAAGGACGGCAGCACTGCGACCTCCACCACGCGACTGCATGTCAGTCCGCCCGAACAAGAGGGCCTCGCGCATTTCATGACCCCCAAGCGCAACGCGATGGTCAAAGATTTCGCTCCCATAGAGATCAAACTCGACGACAGTCTCAAAGACGCCTATGTCGTCTTTTTCATGGATGGAGCCCTGCTATCCGCTAGAAACTATGCCCCGTACTCCTATTCACTCGACACATCGAAGTACACGAACGGCTCGCATACGATAAAGGTAGAAGTATGGGATAGCGCTGGCGCGAGCGTGGTTAAGACTCTCACCATGCCGCTAAGAATCAACAACCCTGGCGGGCTGACGAACGTACAGAAGACCACCCCGAACCTCGAGCCTGTCGTGAAGCCCTCCAGCCCTGATGCCGATCTTGCCAGGCTGTCGCTGCCCTCCTCGGTTCTGGAGACCTCGAACACTGGTGCAAGCCTCTCCCGTTCCAGTTTGAACGCCCTAAGCACCATGGGAGTTCGAACCGGCCTAGAGCCTTACTCTTCCTTTATGCCCGTCAAGTCGAATGCTGTCCCTTCCATCATTCCCATGGGCAATCTGCTTGGGCATGTGAGCGGGATGCTGATGCCCGATTCCGATCTCGCTCGAGCCGAACGAATCTTCTCAACGGTGACGCCAGGCAATGCATTGGCCCCGTCCGCGAAACTGACGCCGTCCCACATCGCAGGCGGCGACAGCCATCGCGCGGTTCACGTCACCCCTAAGAGCTTCATCACCCCAATCAATGCAGGCATACTCGCGGAGCCGGGTGATCTGAATGCGCTCGATGCCGCTTCGGTAAGCATCGCACGGCAGTCTGCTCATGTCCGGCATACCGGGAATGTCGCGGCGCGTCCGAGCATGATTTTGGACGGATCCGGCAATGTTGAGCCATCTGCATCGGCTCCGGTGAAGGTCACCAAGGCCTATAGCGGGTCCCGCTCCATGCACAATTCCCGCCTGAAGACATTCGATGTGGCGTTCGACAACTCGCAAATCGCATTCGATGTCGCTCCGCGCGTCGAGAACGGGATGCCAATGGCTCCCTTCCGCGCCATCTTCGAGCACTCCGGCGGCATACTCAAATGGTCTGCGGAGAGCAGAACTGTTCGTGCGATCAACAACAGCAAAGAGATTGAAATCCACATCGGTGACAGCGAAGCGACCGTCAACAACCAGAAGGTCAAGATGGACGCCAAAGCCTATATCGATCACGGCCGCACAATCGTGCCCCTCTCCTTCGTTCGCGATGCAATGGACGTCAAGGTCTCCTATGACGCCAAGACAGGACATGTCCTGATCGAGAGCAACAAGTAGGAATCTTTATCAGGAAAGCTCCAGCAATGACAACCGCCCTGCCCCACGATCAGTTGAGGGGCAGGGCGGTTGTCATTGTGGTTGACGAAGGCACTACTCGGGGCGCGAGGAGTTGACTGGAGAGGCTGGGGCGGGGGAATTATCGGATTTCGTTTCCGTCGTCTTTGTTTCGGCGGGCTTTGATTCTGTAGTGGCTTCGGGCTTAGAATCCGTCTTTGCATCGCCGGTAGACTGCGTCTTCGTCTCGCCCTTTTCGTCCTTGGGAGCTGTTTCGGACTTTTCTGTTTTTTCAGCGGGGCGCGAGTCGTTTATGTACCAACCTGTCCCTTTGAAAACAATGCCGACAGGGTAGAGGAGTCTTTTCACGGCGCCTTTGCACTCAGGGCAGGTAGCCACAGGATCGTCCTTCATATTTTGGAACACGGAAAATTCGTATTTGCATTCGGTACACCTGTAACCGTAGGTCGGCAATTTACACCTCATCTCATTTGATCGTGCGGCCGGAGTTGGATCCGTCCCGCCCTTATTATAGCCAATGACGCTCGGTTGATGCAACCGGCGCAAGGTGGAGAGCGGAAAAACCATGTTTGTGAAGTACCTGGGTTACGCACTTATCCTGAGCCTTGCAGGGGGCGGGGCATACATTTCCTACCTCCGACGCAAGCTCAACATCACGATGAAAATGCTGGCGGATGAGAAGAGTCGGCAGCGAAGCATCTCCGCCTCTTATGGGAGAATCACCGAGCAGTGGTTTCCCCTCATGGAGAAATATCCTTACGACTCGGCAAATTTTCGATTTCTTGGCACACCGATCGATGGCGTTCAGTTCGAGGATGACAAGATCGTTTTCGTCGAGTTCAAAACCAGGAAGGCGGAATTGTCGACGGTGCAGCGCAAGATGAAGCAGCTTATTCAGTCAGGGAAAGTCACCTGGGAGGAGTATCACTTCTCGGAGGAGGACAGATGAAGCCGAAAGGGCTGAGAGCCCTTTTGGAACGTGCAAGTGAGCCGCTCGTCATCATCGGGCTTATGTCCGGCACCTCAGCAGACGGCATCGACGCGGCGGCCATAGAGATAGGCAAGTCGCATGACAATTTTCAGTGGAGGCTGCTGGGTTTTGAGTGCATCGCCTGGGAGCCAGAGCTT
Organism: Chthonomonadaceae bacterium; assembly: GCA_025355115.1. Classification (GTDB taxonomy): domain Bacteria; phylum Armatimonadota; class Chthonomonadetes; order Chthonomonadales; family Chthonomonadaceae; genus JANXLO01. The sequence continues at coordinate 197 of JANXLO010000749.1, read as the reverse complement.
CGGTCGGCAATCCTCGATGTATGTAAAGGAGAAGCATCGCTTCCCTTGCTGACAGCTCTGAACGGCAGAATAGGCGAAGCCTTCGGAGCCGCGGCCCTGCGCGTCGCACTATCTTCCGGCCTCGATATGAATGACGTCGATGCCATCGCTTCGCACGGCCAGACTGTATGGCACCAGCCTGCGCTTTATGCTGTCGG
>JANXLO010000744.1 GCA_025355115.1 Chthonomonadaceae bacterium | reverse complement strand
CAAGAGGCGCTCGATGGCCTCGATGTAGAGATCTTCCAGATCCTCACCTGTGATATGCTTGTCCTGTAGGCGTTTCCTGATGGCAGGACGGACGCATTCCATAAGTGAGGAGAGCGTATTCTCGCACGCGATGTCTTTGGTGTAAAATCGCTCGATGAGAGTGCTGATCTGTTCCGTTGTGTCAGTATGCTGCATTGATGTTTAGTTTAGAGCGGAATAATGACGGCTTTTACGACTCGCCTTGCCTCGACATCGAGCAGGGCTTGGCCTGCCTCTTCCAGGGAGTATCGGCGAGTGATGAGATCCGACCAGCGCATACGGGAGTCGAATCTGGCAAGCATTTCCATTGCACGATAGACGTGGGAGAAATCGCTGCCCCAACAGCCTCTGATCTCCAAGTGTTTTCGGTTGATATGCAGGTGGGGATTTAGCTCGATGTCGCCGCCATTTGTGTACTGCCCTACGATAACGTAGCGACCGGCGTCCCGTACGAGCTCGCAGCCTTCGACGACGGCGCGAGGATTCCCGCTGGCCTCGACGACGATGTCAGGTCCGCGGCCCCCGGTCGCATCGCGAATCTGCTTCGCTCGCACTTCTGGGGTGAGCAGAGTGATATCGCCCGTCCAGTCGACTCCTATTTTCTTCGCCGCGTCAAGCCGTTCTTTTGGCGCCCCAAGAACTCCTACCCACCCGGCGCCGCTCAACAGAGCCAGCATCGCTGCACTGAGCCCAACCGGGCCGCTGCCCTGCACAAGCACTCTGTCCCCGAGCCGAATTTGAGCTAGTTCAATGGCATGCACTGCGGTTGGAAGGCCGCATCCTGCTCCGATGAAGGCGTCCGGAGAGACGTTCGCCGGAAGTCTAATGAGCTTCGTACCCGGCCGCAAGTAGATTTTTTCCGACCAGCCTCCACTGAGGCCAGGGGCGTCGTCAGCTCCATAGGTGATGCCGTAGACTCGGCGGTGAGGACATCGAGTCGTCGCCTTGGCCACAAGACAGAACCAGCAGTTCCCGCATACACCATGCACGTCCAGGAAGGAGACCACGTCGCCATTTCGGATCGGGCTTCCGTCCACATCATTGACGGTTCCGCCAACTGCCTCTACCTCTCCGACACTGACGTGGCCGGGAATGAGAGGGTAGGGGACACCTGACAGTCTGCCATGCCAGAGATGAACGTCCGTACCGCACACCTCCGAGGCTATAGTTTTCAGCAGGACCGAGCCGTTTTCGAGCTCCGGTATTGGATAGGATCGTATAACTGGCGCTATGCCTGGCGCAGAGATAACTGAGGCGCGCACAGCACCGTTATTCTGCATGTCCGTCGCTTTTGCGGGAGTAGCCTGCGAGCATAACCGCGATCTTGTCCTGTATTGAGACAGGAAGGGCGTTCGACGTCAGGTGGTTGTTCATAAGAATGGAGAACACCAGCATTTCACCATCTTTTGTGGTGATGTACCCGCTGAGGCTGCTAGCCCGAGAGACATAGCCAGTTTTGGCGTGGCAGTTTCCTGCGGCGGCGGTGCTCTTCATTCGATTTCTCAGCGAGCCATCGACTCCGGCAATAGGCAGTGAATCATAAAAGGCGGCGAAGGTCGGCTGCTCGTGTAGATACGCTAGGAGATGGACGAGGCAGCGCGGAGAGACAAAGTTCAGGCGAGATAGGCCAGAGCCGTCGGCCTGGTTCAGCCGTGAAACATCCATGCCAATGGAGAAGAAGAACTCCCTGGATGCCTGTGATCCGGTACCACCCGCGCCTGACGTTCCCTGACCCTTCTTGACCGCTCCGACAGTTTTCAGAAGGCATTCCGCAATCAGGTTGTCGCTGGGCTTGTTCAACAGCTTCAGCATGTCGGTGAGTGGAACAGAGGTGTGCTGCGCGAGATTGACGCTGCTTGACGAAGGGGCTAGCGTTTTGCCTCCGATCGATACTCCCTCCTTGATCA
>JANXLO010000727.1 GCA_025355115.1 Chthonomonadaceae bacterium | reverse complement strand
CGGGCGCCAGGGCGTCGAGAAGTTCTTTGACACAGACAGCCTCACCAATCACACTGATGTGTTTGTGCCCGGTGCCTATTTCGTCAAGGACAATACTGTGATGCTGACAGGGTACGAGACGGGCACGATGGTGCAGTCCGGCCTGCCGATGCGCAACGATTGGGTTCACGTCTGGACGTTCACAGGTAGCGAAGTCTCGTACTTCGCTCAGTATCTATGCAACACAATCGTTCCGGACGGTCAGGCTGTCTAGAGGAGATAGTATCATGGCGTCACATCAGGTTCCCTATGGGGCGTGGGTCTCTCCCATCACCGCGGCTATGATCGCGGGTGCGTCCATCCGCCTTCAGGATATGCAGACGGATGGAGCAGACGTCTACTGGGCGGAATCGCGGCCTGCCGAGCAGGGGCGGTATGCGCTCGTAAAGTGCGCCTCGGACGGAGCGATAGCTGATGTCCCGGGCAGTGCCACCTTCAGTGCTCGCAGTCTCGTCTGCAGCTATGGAGGCGGCGCGTTCGCCATGGAGGCAGGAACTCTCTACTTCGTGAACTATGTCAATGGCGTCGCGGATTCAGATCAGCGCCTCTACCGCCTGCCGCCTGGCGGAACGGCTCTGCCGCTCACCCCTGAGACCCAGGGCAAAATCTGCTACGGCGACATCCTGGTGGATTCGAAGCGGGGACGGCTCATCGCTGTGCAGCAGGACTCCGGAACACTGAACAAGAGCGGACAGCCGACAATCTCATTGATTGCGGTCGACTCGACGTCCGGCGGCCAGCCGAAGGTTCTCCAGCAGGGCAACGACTTCTACACATCCCCCTGCATCAGCCCGGACGGCTCCAAGCTAGCGTGGCTGACCTGGAACTATCCTCATATGCCCTGGGATGTGAGCGAAGTCTGGGCGGCGGATATAGCGGCGGATGGCTCGCTGACCAGCGCCCGCAAGGTGGCTGGCGACGGAGCGGAGTCCATTTTCCAGCCTCAATGGTCGCCCGACGGAACGCTCTACTTTGTCAGCGACAAGGACGACTGGTGGAACCTCTGCCGGTGGGATGGCATGACACTGACGCAGGTCACGCATGAGAAGGCGGAGCTGGGAGAGCCGCAGTGGAATCTCGGCACCTCCAACTACACGTTCCTCTCCGCACAGGAGATCGTGTGCGGCGTCTGCACGGCGGGCGTCTGGAAACTGAGCCGTGTCGATACGACTAACGGAGCTGTTTCGGACATCAGCTCGGAATGGACGGACATCTCTTATATTCGGTCGGCTGGAGCATCGGTGGTCTGCTTCGCAGGCAGTCCTATCCAATTGAAATCTGTAGTTCGCATCGACGCGGCGACCGGGAAATCACAGGTGCTTCGCTCCTCGGGAGATGTTTCCGTCGCCGTCTCACCCTACCTCTCGATGCCCGTCGCGATATCCTTTCCAACGACTGATTCCGCGACTTCACATGCCTTCTACTATCCGCCCAAGAACCCAGATTTTACTGCGTCATCCGATGAAAAGCCCCCGCTCATCATCTTCAGTCATGGCGGCCCTACCGCCGCGACGACAACCCTTCTGAACCTTCAGATTCAGTACTTCACCAGCCGGGGACTTGGCGTCGTCGACGTCAACTATCACGGCAGCACGGGGTACGGACGCCACTACCGGCTTACCCTCTACAAAGAGTGGGGTATCATGGATGTAGCCGACTGCGCCAACGCGGCACGCTACCTCGTGATGCGCGGCCTCGCGGACG
>JANXLO010000630.1 GCA_025355115.1 Chthonomonadaceae bacterium | reverse complement strand
CTGAGCGGCGACCCACTCGATCTGACGAGCCGTGTGGAGGCCGTCGTCTCCGCTGGCAAAAGCGTCCACAAGGCAGGCGCAAAATGAATTCAAGACACATGCTTCCCCGCTTGCTTTTGCTGCTGACTCTGTGCTCCCCGCTGCCGGCCTCGGCCCAGCGACTAGCCATTCGCAACGCCCGCCTGCTGACGGTCAGCGGAGAGGTCATCGAGAGCGGGACCATTCTGGTGGTGGACGGCAAGATTCGCGCCATTGGAACGAATGTCGTGATTCCGTCCGGCGTAACTACGCTGGACGCGCGAGGCAGAACGGTCATGCCCGGCATTGTGGACGCCAACGCGCATTTCGGCCTCCGGGACACACTGAACGAGCAGGCCTCCGAGGTCACGCCCCAGCTCGACATTCTCGGTCAGCTTGCGCCACGCAGCGTCGATTTTCAGCACGCGCTCACCTTTGGAGTGACTTCCGCCTGCCTGACTCCCGACTCTGCCAACGTGGTCGGCGGACAGTGCAGCGTCGTCAAGACGGCGGGCAAAACCTTCAAGCACATGCTGCTGAGGGGAAGCGTCGGCATGAAGGCGGCTCTCGGCTACGACACAGCGAACGGCAATGGAGCCTTCTTCGGGGCGCAGCGCGCCAGTCTTCCCAGCATCTTTCTCCGCAGGCCGAACTCCCGAATGGCGGCGGTCTGGGAGCTGCGGAAGTCCCTTGACGAAGCGGCGAAGTCGCCTATGCTGACACGCGTCCGAAACGGCAGCCTGCCGCTTCGCGTCAGCGCGCACATCGAGAACGACATACGCGCCGCGGTCACCATCGCGGAAGAGTTTAAAATCCCGCACCTGGTCATTGATGACGCCGGGGATGCCTACAAGTGCGCCGATCTACTTGCGGAGCACAAGGCGCAGGTAGTGCTCGGCGCCTATGTGGATCCGCAGACAGGCGGCCCCGACGGCGCGAACCCGATACTGAATACCGCAGGGATTTTGGATGCGCGAGGAGTGATGATCGCCTTCGGCTCCAACGGAGGCGATCCCATGCCTCTGCTCCACTGGGCGGCCCTCGCCGTCAAGAATGGCCTCTCGCCCGCCGCCGCTCTCCGAGCCCTCACTCTCAACGCGGCCACCATCTGCGGAGTGGCCGATCGGGTGGGCAGCCTCGAAGTAGGGAAGGACGCCGATCTGCTTCTCCTCAGCGGCGATCCGCTGGAGCTGACGACAAAACTAGATGCCGTATACGTGAATGGACAGGTGGTCTACCGTGCCGAATAGATTCGTCCTCGCTGCCAGGGTGCTTTTCGCCGTGGCCGCGCTCGCCTTCTGCCTCCCCGCGACTGCTCAGCAGAGCGGTGTTCTGGCGATCCGCGCCGGGAGGGTCATTCCGATCTCCGGCCCCGAGATCGCCAACGGAATCGTCATCATTCGCGGCGGCAAGATCACGGCGATAGGCGCCAACTTGCCGATCCCTGACGGAGCGACCGTGCTGGAAGCGGCTGTCGTGATGCCCGGCCTGGTGGAGGCGCACGGATCACGCGGAATGGATGCGGCGAACGAGAACGTCCCGGTCGTGCCATTCGTCAGCACCGCCGACGGCGTCGATCCGGTGAACCTGGCGTTCGAGGACGCCCTGCGCGACGGCCTCACCACGATCCACGTCCTGCCCGGCAACGGCACCGTCATCGGTGGCACCGGCATCATCGTCAAGCCCGTGGGCAGCATTGTCGAGACGATGATGGTGAAGCGCCCGAGTGGGATGAAGCTCTCCCTGTTGCCCACTGCGGGACGCAACCGCATGTCACAGATGCAGGAGCTGCGCCGCGCCTTCGACGATTATCAGTCCTACAATGAGCAGCTCACGGAGCGCCGCGCGGATCAGAAGAAAAAAGGCGAGCCCGAAGAGGAGTTCGACCCCCGCCAGACGGCCATGCGCGATCTGTCGGCTGGCGCGATCACCGCCTACCTCTACTGCCCGAGCGATGCGGACGTGACCCGCGCGCTCTCCTTCCTGGAGACCCATAAGCTGAAAAGCGTGCTCGTGCTGGGCCCCGACTGCTATAAGACAGCTCCGCTGATCGCAAAGAAGGGCCTCGCTGTTGTCCTGGATCCACAGATGGTTCTCTGGGAACCCGACCCGGACACAGGCAAGGACATACGGCATGTGATTCCCGTCTATTTCCAGCGGGCAGGCGTGAAGTTCGCTCTGCAGGCGCAGCCCGGCGCGTTCGGGATGCGCTCCTACTGGTATCAGGCGGCGACCGCCGTCAGCTACGGAATTTCGCGATCCGATGCCCTTCGCGCCATCACCCTTTCGCCCGCAGAGATCCTGGGTGTAGCTGATCGCGTCGGCAGCCTGGAGACTGGCAAGGATGCGAACATTCTGCTGCTCACAGGCGATCCGCTTGACTCCAAGACGTGGGTGGATCGCGTGGTCATCGAGGGCAAAGTCGCCTACGACCGCAAGGCCGATGCCCGCCTTCAGAAGCTTCTGACTGGCAAGGAGGCCCCGGATGCGCCTTAGACATTCGGCCTCTTCCGTCCTCGTACATGCTTCGCTCCCGCTCGCCATAGTACTCCTATCTGGCGGAAGCACGGCGTGGGCACAGAGCGGAACGGTTGCTATCCGCGCGGGCAAAATCCTGCCGGTGAGTGGCCCGGCGATCATCGACGGCGTCGTCCTGATGCGTGGCGGGAAGATAGTCGCGATCGGGAAAGACGTCAAGATTCCTGCGGGCGCAAAGGTGATCGATGCGCGAACGCGAACGGTCATTCCGGGACTGGTGGCAGCCTATACTTCCCTTGCCGAGCGATCAGACCCTGATGAGACCATCACTCCTGACGTGCGGGCCTCTGAGGGATACGACTGGTATGCCGACAATCGTCGTCAGTTGGAGAGCGGCCTGACGACCGTCTATCTGGGCACTGGCGCACGGCGGCTGGTAAACGGGCATGGCGCGGTCGTGAAGCTTGCTGGCGAAGGCAGGCTGGCGCGTGAGCTGCGGGCCTCCGCCGACGTACGCGTGATGCTCGGCGCCTACACGAAAAATCCTCCCTCGCTTTTCCGCCCCCCGCTGCCCCCGACCGATGACAGCCCTATCCTGCCCGCGCAGAGGCAGCTTCCGTCCGTCCGCCCGTCGGAGTTCGCTCTGCTGAAGCAGCTGTTTGTAGAGGCGCAGCGCGATGCGAGCGGTGCAAGGCCGGGCCTGTCGCCCGTCTCAGCCAACGTCGCCGCCATTCCCGCGGACAGGAATCCGTTGCCGACCGCGCACGATCCCCGGCTCCTTGCCCTCAGATCAGTCCTGCGCGGCGAACAGCCTCTGCGCGTCAACGCCTGCACTGCCCCGGATATACGGCGCTCGCTGGAGTTCGCAGATCAATTCCATCTCAAGCTGGTGCTCGAGGGCGCGACCGAAGCCTATCAACTGGCCCCTGAGCTCGCCCGGCGGGCGGACGGACGGAAGCTGCCTCTGCGCGGGCAGGATAGGGCTGTCATCGGTCGGGG
>JANXLO010000622.1 GCA_025355115.1 Chthonomonadaceae bacterium | reverse complement strand
TGTCCGCGTCTTTGAGGAGCATGCGGAACATATCGAAGGTGCGACCTATCTCGCTCAGGGCACACTCTATCCCGACGTTATTGAGAGCGGGGGCAGCAAACAGGCTGTCATCATCAAGACGCATCACAATGTAGGTGGTCTGCCCGCAGACATGACGTTGAAGGTGATCGAACCGCTCCGACTACTTTTCAAGGACGAAGCGAGGGCAGTCGCCGCTGAGTTGGGACTTCCCGAAAGCATAGTGTGGCGACATCCTTTCCCAGGGCCAGGGCTGGCGATACGTATTTTGGGGGAGGTGACCGCGGAGCGATTGGCGGTCCTGCAGGATGCCGATTTCATTTTCATCGAGGAGCTGCGAGCTGCCGGTCTTTATCGGGAAGTCAGCCAGGCGCTTACCGTACTCGCGCCCATTCGGAGCGTAGGCGTGATGGGCGATCAGCGCACGTATTCTCACCCGGTCATCCTCAGAGCCGTTACAACGGAAGATTTCATGACGGCAAGCTGGGCACGGCTGCCTTATGATCTTCTGGAGAAGGTCAGCAGCAGGATAGTCAACGAAGTGCGGGGCATCAACAGAGTCGTATACGATGTCAGCTCAAAGCCTCCAGCCACCATTGAATGGGAATAAGAGATGACGACCGACAACGAAAAAGCTGTTTTGAGCGTCGCACTGGATGAGGAAGGTTCGGCTGGGCACCGAATTGAAGTCATGCTTACCGAAGCGCAGATTCAGACGCGAGTCAAGATGCTCGGGGAAGCGATAACCCGCGATTACCCTAACTTTGCGGAGCCACTGCTGCTCGTCGGTGTCCTGAAGGGGGCGGCTCTCTTTCTAGCTGATCTGGTCCGCTGCATAGATCGGCCAGTGGAGTATGACTTTGTGGCGATCTCCTCTTACGGAGCAGCAACACATACCTCTGGTGAAGTTCGGATACTCAAAGACCTCGATGCTTCGGTCGCAGATAAGCATGTGCTCATAGTCGAAGATATACTGGATACCGGGCTGACTTTGCGTTTCAGTTACCTGCTCGAATCCCTGCGAGCCAGGCAGGCGAAAAGCGTGGGAGTATGTGTGCTTCTTGATAAGCCAGCGCGCAGGCGAGTCGAGGTCAAGGTGGACTATCGGGGCTTTGAGATCGAGGACAAGTTTGTTGTAGGGTACGGGATGGACTATCATGAACAGTATCGACAGCTTCGCTTCATTGGCGAAGTCGTGCCGATCAAACCTGATGAGCCCTCAGCGGAATGGGCGGCAATGGACTGAATTGGGCTGACCCAGGCATAGACATACGGCAATATTATGTGCTATAATAGCGCGCTGCTGTTCCACTCCCGATTTTGTCCGATGTCGATCCGACTCACTCTCCCCTGCATCGCCTTCATTGTCTTTAGCGTGGCGATTTCCCGGGCATGTTTGCAGACTGGATCTGACGACCCTCAATCATTTCGTTCCCAGCTTAATCCTGTTGGCAGTGTCAGGATGCTAACAGCATCTTCTCTCCAGGAAACTAACAGGCGGTCTGTGTCGTGTTTCAGGCCGGTTAATTCCCATTCTCAACTCCGTTCGAGTGCCATGGAACTCGTCGTCCGCGTGACAAATCACGCGGAGGTAGCTTCTAGGCATTAGCAGCATTCTCATAGTGTCAATCCTGTATAAGGTGATCAAATCGTATGGAAGAACTTCTGGGGAGCACCAATCTCTCCGACCTGGAAAATAAGAGTCTCAATGACCTGCATGAGTTGGCAAAAGACCTCGGCGTCTCGAACGGGACGGGCCCCAATACAAGAAAGGACGAGTTGATTGGCCGGATCCTTCAAGTCCAGTCCGATAGAAACGGCGTCATCTTTGCGAAGGGCATCCTGGAGATACTGCCGGACGGGTGGGGGTTCTTACGGCGAAGCAATTTCTCGCCAAATGCAGAGGACATCTATGTCTCGCAGACCCAGATCAAACGCTTCGGGCTGAAAACCGGGGACGATGTCACCGGACAGGTTCGCCCTCCGAAGGAATCGGAGAAGTACTATGGTCTTTTGCGCGTGGAAGCAGTGAATGGAGTTGACCCTGACGTCGCTCGTAACCGCGTAAGTTTCGACGACCTGACTCCCATCTATCCGAATGAACGGCTGCAGCTCGAGACGACGAAGACCGAGATGACCGGCCGCATCATGGATCTGATTTCACCGGTGGGCAAGGGGCAACGCGGAATGATCGTTGCGCAGCCAAAAGCCGGCAAGACGACGATCCTGAAGACCATCGCCAACTCGATAGCTGTCAACCATCCGGAATGCATACTCATCGTCCTCCTGATCGATGAGCGACCCGAAGAGGTCACTGACATTCGGCGGTCCGTGAAGGGTGAGGTCATCAGCTCGACGTTCGATGAGACTCCTGAAAACCATATGAGGGTTGCGGACATGGTTCTTGAGCAGGCGAAGCGCCTGGCCGAGAGCAAGCGTGACATCGTTGTCCTGATGGATAGCCTTACCCGGTACACCCGAGCGTCGAATCTGACGGTCATGCCGAGCGGACGAACGCTCGCAGGTGGCCTCGATCCCGCCGCACTCTACCGCCCGAAACGTTTTTTTGGGGCGGCGCGTAACATAGAAGAGGGGGGAAGTCTAACCATTCTCGCGACGGCACTGGTCGAAACCGGCAGCCGTATGGATGATCTGATTTTCGAGGAGTACAAGGGCACAGGCAACATGGAGGTTGAGCTCGACCGCAGCCTGGCAGACAAACGCATTTTCCCAGCGATCTCGTTGAGGTCGGGCACCCGTCACGATGAGCTTCTCTACGATGAAGAGACTTATCGTCAGATTGGGAAACTGCGACGGCTTCTTCATGGCCTCGATCCTATGGAGGCGACCGAACTTCTGAAGGAGCGTCTGCTGCACACAAAATCTAACAAGGAATTTCTCACGATGGTCGACAAGACCATCAAGAGCGACGATTAACTAATGACCGGTGATCCGGTAACTGTATCCGGTGCGAAAGGGCAACAATCTCGTCGGAGGCATTAAGTGAGCAGTGATTTTGAAAGTATTTTCGGCGGAAACTGGAGACCTGACGAAGATGCTCGGCTGCCTGCAGAGGGAATCTCTTCAGAGCAGGAAAACAGGGCGCCGCGCGCACTAAATGAAAAAGAGGTCAAAGTCGTCAATGTCTTCGAAGGCATTGTGAACACTCCGGGCACTACCATCCCATCTCAGGTCTCTACCTTTGTGTTGCTTAGGGATAACAAAGGCCGCGAGTTCAGAATTTTCGTGGTAAGAGATGTGGCGTATGCCATTTCACTTGCTTTGAGCGAAGAGGCTCCAGACCGACCGTACACCCACGACTTAATGAAAGTCATTCTCGATCGGATGGGCGCAAAAGTTGAGCGCGTCATCATCGACGATCTGTGGCAGGACACCTTTTATGCTAAGATCTACCTCATCCGCAATGGTGAGTCAGATACAATCGAAATAGACTCTCGTCCCAGCGATGCTCTAGCCCTCGCGCTAAGATTCCGGGCACCCATCTACGTAGCGGAAGCCGTTCTTGAGTCGATCCAGTCCGGATAGCATTAGTCACTTGGAGAACCCGGGTTCCACACCAAATTCCTTTTCGAACTCCGTTGGAAGCAACGGAGTTCTTGTTATGTAAATGTCAACTCATACACATACCTTGTATTATCGGACGTTTAGTATTATCAAGTCTGCTCACAATGCCCCTCGGTGAAAGATCAGCGCGCAACACGGCAAATCCGAAAAACTCAAACGGGCAAGCATACGAGGAAGAGGAATTGTTCTTCACTGCAGAGTGCACGTTAAGAAACCCTCACTGTATACCTGGGGGAGCAAGGGTTTCTTAATGCATATCTTTGTTCAGGCTGATTGAGGGGAGGTATGGATTACAGGTATGCGAGATTCGATCTCAAGGATTTTGCGTTCACAGTCGAGCATGACTTCCTGAACATCTCTAATACGCAGGCTGATGCCGTCACGGGGATCCCTGCGGGAGCGCAGTGTGAAAATAGCGGCGACAGCGAGAATGCCCGCAGCGGCAGCCGCAACACTCGACCATAGGAGTATCTGCTTTGTGCTGGCACGTTCCAATTGCCGCTTCCTTTCCTGGTTCGGTATTATCGGTATTAATCGATTACAAGGGGGTCAACCGATAGTGATGCGTCCGCCGGAGCCTTCATCTCCCTCTTCCTGTGATTTGAATATTCGCTTCACAAATGAGATCAGCTCCATGGGGTTGAAGGGCTTTGTCAGGTAGCAATCCACCCCACTCTGCCAACCACGGAATACATCGGCGTCTTGTGCCTTCGCGGTGAGCATAATGACGGGCAGATCACGGGTGCCGGGATTTTTGCGCAGGTTCTGGAGCACCTCGAAGCCATCCATATACGGCATCATGACGTCCAGAACTACCAGATCGGGATTCTCCGACTCCACTTTTTCGAGAGCCTCTTTGCCGTCGAATGCCGTGACGACTTCATATCCTGCCCGCTCCAGGTTTACCTGCACGAGACGGACAATGTGCCGCTCATCGTCTACAGCCAAAATCTTCTTAGCCATCAGTAATGCTCCCCTATTCTCGTGAGAATTCGTGGTGCGCAGGAGCGTGACGCCCAGCGTTCGCACGTCCCTTGTAAGCATTCATATCAGGTGCAGTATATCATAACTGCAAGCGTCTGTCAATTGTCTCAGACAGACATTTTCAAATGCCAAGCTGGCGCGAACGCACCCGCTTCTATGAGTAGTCCTCTATAGGCGGACAGGAGCAGACGATGTTGCGGTCACCGAACACATTATCGACGCGTGCGACAGGCGGCCAGTATTTCGAGATCCGGCTTTCAGGTGAAGGAAACGCCGCGGCTGTTCGAGTGTAGGGACGATTCCAGGTGTCCGCAGTCACCTGCGTGACCGTGTGAGGAGCATTCTTCAAAACGTTATCCGTTCTGTCCGCCCTACCCTCTTCAATATCTGTAATCTCCTGCCGAATGGCGATCATTGCCTCACAGAAGCGATCAATTTCCGTCTTGGACTCGCTTTCAGTAGGCTCGACCATGACAGTGCCGGATACTGGCCAGGAGACCGTTGGCGCATGAAATCCGTAGTCCATGAGCCGCTTAGCGACATCCTCGACCTCGATGCCAGCCTTGCTTTTCAGGGATCGCAGATCTAGGATGCACTCATGTGCCACGAAGCCTGCCGACCCCTTGTACAGTACCGGGTAGTGCTCTTCAAGGCGACGAGCGATGTAGTTCGCATTCAGAATTGCAACTTGTGTGGCGTAAGCCAGCCCACCCTCACCCATCATCCTGATGTAGGCGAAAGGGATCGGGAGTATGCTGGGACTGCCCCAGGGCGCAGCTGAGACAGGGCCAATGGGATCGGCTCCGCCAGTGGGCAGGACAGGATGCGTGGGCAGGAAGGGAGCGAGGTGCGCTGCAACCCCAATCGGCCCCATCCCCGGCCCGCCTCCGCCGTGAGGAATGCAGAAAGTCTTGTGCAGATTGAGATGGCAGACATCAGGCCCGTAGTCGCCCGGTCGGCACAGCCCCACCTGAGCGTTCATGTTCGCCCCGTCCATATAGACCTGTCCGCCATTCGCATGAATGGCATCACATATCTCCGTGATCGCTTCCTCAAAGACGCCATGCGTCGAGGGATAGGTGATCATGAGAGCTGCCAGGTCGGCGGAATGCTTCTCTGCCCGCGCTCGGAGATCTTCAAGATCGATATTGCCCGCCTCATCTGTTTTGACGACGACGACCTTCATCCCTGCCATGACAGCCGATGCCGGATTGGTGCCGTGCGCAGACTGAGGGATCAGACAGACATTGCGATGGGATTCGCCTCGTACCTCATGGAATTTACGAATGACCAGCAGCCCTGCATACTCTCCCTGGGAGCCGGCGTTCGGTTGCAGAGAGACTGCAGCGAAGCCCGTGATCTCGGCAAGCATCTCCTCCAGGCGGAGAATGAGCTCCTGATAGCCCTGCGTCTGGCTAAGGGGCGCGAACGGGTGGATCTTGCCGAACTCAGGCCAGGTGATCGGTATCATCTCGGCCGTAGCATTCAGTTTCATGGTGCAGGAGCCAAGCGGAATCATGCCGTATGCAAGCGAGATGTCCTTGCTGACGAGCCTGTTGAGGTAGCGCAGCATCTCCGTCTCCGAATGGTATGAGTTGAAGACAGGATGAGTCAGATAGGCGGATGTGCGAGCGAACACCGGAGGATAGTCAGCGATCCGCTCGGATGGCAAGCTTGTCTCTGCACCTTTTGCGAAAATTCCCAGGATGTCCGCGACATCAGCCTCACCCGTCGTCTCATCGAGCGCGACTGTAATCGTGCTATCGTCGAGAAGACGGAGATTGATCTGCTGCAGCTTTGCTTTCTCTAGTAGCTCTGGCCCGTTGGGCTTGTGCAGGGAAATACGGACAGTATCAAAAAATGGGCGGTCGGACACCTCATATCCCAATTGATGAAGCCCGTCTGCCAGACGTGCAGCCAGGCTGTGAACGCGTTGCGCAATCGCACGAATGCCCTGTGGCCCGTGGTAGGCCGCATACATCCCCGCCACTACCGCAAGCAGTGCCTGCGCGGTGCATATATTGCTGGTCGCCTTGTCACGCCGGATGTGCTGCTCGCGCGTCTGGAGGGTAAGGCGGACAGCAGGATTGCCCTCCGCGTCCTTGGAGACCCCGACGAGACGACCCGGCAACTGCCGCTGGTATGTCATCTGTGTTGCAAGGTAAGCCGCATGTGGCCCACCGTAGCCTAGCGGCACTCCAAAACGTTGGGTTGATCCGATGGCGATATCCGCGCCGAACTCTGCGGGCGGCTTCAGGAGGGCCAGACTGAGAATGTCTGCGGCAACCACCGCTAGCCCGCCCTGCTCATGAACTTTGCTGATGAAATCCGTGTAATCGTATACCGCTCCATCAGTCGCGGGGTACTGCAGGAGAGCTCCGCATAGCGGCCGGTCGAACGCGTAGCTCCGGTGGTCGCCGACGATGATCTCTATGCCAACTGGAGCTGCACGCGACGTTACCACCGCGATGGTCTGCGGATGGCAGTCCTGAGCGATGAAGAAGGCCTTGCCTTCTCCCCCTTTGATGCCCTCACACATCGCCATCGCTTCCGCGGCAGCCGTCGCCTCATCGAG
>JANXLO010000345.1 GCA_025355115.1 Chthonomonadaceae bacterium | reverse complement strand
TGTATGGCACCAACCTGCGCTTTATGCTGTCGGTGAGGGCGGCGGACGCGGCACCTTGCAGTTAGGCGAAGCCAGCATCATTGCAGCCCGAACAGGATGTGTGGTGATCTCGGATTTTCGCGCTGCGGACATGGCCTTGGGAGGGCAGGGGGCACCTCTTGTGCCGTTTGTGGACTATGCGCTGTTCTCGCACCCTTCGGAGAACAGAATTGTCCTTAATCTAGGCGGAATCGCGAACCTGACTTACCTGCCCGCTGGAGCAACCATCGAAAAAGTCATCGCCTTCGACACCGGCCCGGCCAACATGATTCTAGACGCTCTATTTGCACGGATGACCGCAGGTCAAGAGACTTTCGACTCTGATGGTGCGCTCGCAGCGCAGGGAGTAGTCTCCACGTCGCTTCTGCACCGCCTGCTTCTGCACCCATATTTTCAGAAGGCCCCGCCGAAATCGACGGGCCGAGAGGAGTTCGGCGAGGCTTTCGCTGAACGTATACTACTGATGGGCGTTGACGCTGGACTGAGCCATTCAGATATTCTTGCTACTGTCACCGCGCTGACGGCAACAAGCCTCGGCGATGCTATTCAAAAGTGGATCCTCCCACTAAGCGATATAGACACTGTCATCATGGGCGGAGGGGGCACGCACAATAGTCTGCTCGTGAAGATGCTCACTCAGCGTCTTTCGCCTGCCCGTTTGACCACTCATGCCGAGTTTGGCCTGCCCGACGACGCCAAGGAGGCAGTTGCCTTCGCTTTCCTGGCGAGGGAGACGTTGAATGGTCTGGCCTCGAATGTGCCGTCCGCTACGGGTGCGAAAGGCGGAGCGATTCTCGGCAAGATTTCGCTTCCTCCCTGCGCGTAGTTTTGTGAAGGATGAGACGACCGTCCAAAATTAAAGCTTGACAAAAAACCTTTGCTGCGTCTATACTTTTCAAAGTGTATAGCCAGTCCCAGGAACGGGATAGCGCCTGCTATCCTGTTTTCCGTTTGGGAAACAGAACACTCGCCTCCGCATCCCCTCGCACTCACCTGGCAGAGGGAAAAGGGAGGTTCGTTCGCTCCGTGCGACGAGCCTCGCTACGGGGACGGAGGGCGATTGAATGGCAAACATAGTAGTTGTAGGGGCGCAGTGGGGCGATGAGGCCAAGGGCAAGATCGTGGACTACCTCGCCGCAAACTCCTCGATGGTCGTGCGCTACGGCGGCGGCAACAACGCGGGCCACTCGGTGACAGTCGGGTCGGAAGTCTACAAGTTCCACCTCATCCCCGCCGGGATCCTCAATCCGGAAATCCAGTGCATCATCGCAGACGGCGTGGTCATAGATCCCCTCGTGCTGCTCAAGGAGATAGCCGGACTGTCGGAACGTGGCGTTCGCTTCGATAATCTGAAAATCTCCGCCTCCGCGCATGTCATTCTCCCGTATCACCGCCTGCTCGATGAACTTCAGGAGCAGCAGCGAGGCGAGAATAAGCTTGGCACGACCGGTCGCGGCGTTGGCCCGGCCTATGTCGACAAGGCAGCGAGAGTCGGAATCCGAATGGGTGAGTTCGTCGATCCGATGCGCTTCGAAGCTCGGCTGCGCGCTGTTCTTGCGGAAAAGAACATCCTGTTGACGAAAGTGTACGGGCACGCCCCCCTGGATGCCGACGCTGTTCTGAAGGAGTACGGAGCATGCGCCGTAGGGCTGCGGCGCTTTGTTCATGAGACCGCTCTGCTGGTGAGCCAGGCTGCGAAATCCGGCAAAGGCGTTATATTTGAAGGGGCTCAGGGAACTCTCCTCGATCTCGATCTGGGCACATATCCCTATGTCACCTCATCGCACCCAATCGCGGGAGGAGCCTGCATAGGCACCGGAATCGGCCCTACTCAGATCGATGGCGTCATAGGGGTCGCCAAGTCCTATACCACCAGGGTAGGAGCAGGCGTGTTCCCGACGGAGCTTCTGAACAAGACAGGCGACTATATTCGTGAGCGAGGCCACGAGTACGGCACGACCACAGGGCGACCGCGCCGATGCGGGTGGCTTGACACCGTAGTGCTCCGCTACGCCGTGCGTGTCAACGGACTGAGTTGCCTCTCGCTTGGTCATCTTGATGTACTATGCGGGCTGGACGAGGTGAAAATATGCACGTCTTACCGCACCGATTCCGGGGAGATACTGCACGAACTGCCCGCTGACCTGCCTTTCCGGACGGACTGCCATCCTGTCTATGAGACGCTGCCGGGATGGAGCGAGGACATCTCCGCCATGCAATCCGTGGAGGAGTTGCCCTCTGCTGTGCGCCACTTCATCAATCGAGTGCATGAGCTGACTAACTGTCCTATCGCCACTCTCTCCGTCGGGCCTGCCAGAGAACAGACCATACTGTTCGAAGGAGTCCTGGCAAAACTGCTGGATAAGGACTGATATCGAGTGCAATGCGCCGCGCCGAACTGTGCGCGGCACATTGACAGATGGGGCGAGTTGGGGTAACATAATCGCGGAGTGACCTGAGAGCATAGCTCAGTCGGTAGAGCAACGCCCTTTTAAGGCGTGGGTCCTGGGTTCGAGTCCCAGTGCTCTCATATAGTGCTCCTTAAGCTGCCTTGCAGAGCTTGAACGCTCTGTAAGGCATTTTTGTTTCCTGATTCCTTTAGCTCTGAAATGACTGTCACGAATTTCCCAGGGAATCGTACTATTAGATATGACATTGGCAAGCCCTGTGGAATGATTGCGCCCCCATTTCCATCGCCGGCATGCAGGAGAGAGATCATGTTTACACATAATTTTCAGTTCCGAACTTCCATGGCACTGCTAATGATGCTGGCAGGGGCTGGCGTCTTAGGTTCACAGTCAGCGCAGGCGCAGGGGACGGACAATCCTGGCTATGGTGTAACGGAGGAAGGCAGTTCACACCGTGCAGACCCTGTCGCTTCTCAGAAGAGCGATGGGCCCGTTCGCCTGACCCGCTTCTCCTACATCAAGGGGAACGTGACATGGCGCGCCGATGAGAGCGCCGAGTGGTCGTCGGCATCGATCAATCTGCCGCTGCGACAGGGCGCTCAGATCTGGGTGGCCGATGGCGGGCGCGCCGAGCTCCAGTTCGATGATGGCAGCCTCGTTCGGCTTGGTACCGGCGCGATAGTCACGCTGCAGACGCTCTATAGCGACAGCGACGGCGAGTTCACAGAGATTAAGATGACGGACGGACTTGCGACGATGCATCTCCGCCATGACCGGGGCATATACCAGTTCGATACTCCGCTGGCTTCCGTGAAGGCCTCCGGCCCTGCCACCATCCGCGTCGGAGTTGGTGATGGCCTGGAGCTAGCCGTCAAATCGGGCAAAGCTACAGTCGAGGGCGCCCAGGGTAAAGCGACACTTCAGACAGGCGACTTTCTTGATCTTCGAGACTCCGGCTCCGCCTATACCCCGCACGATCTGCCAACTGCCGACAGTTGGGATCGATGGAATCAGGATAGGGACGATATGATCGAGCGCGCGGCGAATCAGCCTGCGCATCAGCATCTCCCCGCCAATATCTCCATCGTCGCTAATGATTTGGACGAGTACGGCTCCTGGAGAGACGATGCCAACTATGGGTGGGTATGGTGCCCCCGAGTGTCATCCTCGAGTTGGCGTCCGTATCATGACGGACACTGGACGTGGGTCAATCCCTTTGGCTGGACCTGGGTTTCCGAAGAGGCATGGGGGTGGGCACCCTATCACTACGGCACCTGGGTCAATCAGTCCTACGGTTGGGCGTGGTGCCCAGGGCCAGTCAATCAGTACTGGAGCCCGGCGGTCGTCCACTTCAGCGAGTACGGGGAACAGGTCGGTTGGTGCCCACTGGCTCCTTCTGAGGTACGCTATCCCTCGTATCTCTCCTTCGGGTTCGGATCACGCAACTGGTCTACCTACTTCTCCATTGGAGGAGCTGCGGTCTACTACCCGACCTCCTACGGGTACTGTGCGCCTCGTGTTTACAACACGAACTACATCAACCGCGTCACATACATCAATAATGTGAACAACTTCAACGGCAGGCACACCAGTTACAGCCGCTATGCGCAATCGCAGGAGGCTTATGCCGCAAACAACAACACTGTGCAGGTGGCAAATAACTTCATTCCGCTCAACTCACGGAATGCCGCAGGCGTGACCGCTGCTCGAACCGCTGATTTTGGAGGACGAGGGACTTACATCGCGGTCGCCAAGTCAGACACATCGCTATTCGTGAAAGGCAGGGCGGTTGGAGCTCCCCCGAGCGGAAAAGCTCCGTTCGCTGGGCCAGCATCCGTTCTCCCAACGCCGCAGGCGCTGACTCCCAACCGTACGTTTGTGCCAGCCTTGCAGACTACGACGAACCGTCTGGCTCGCCCTGTTTTCCGGGCAGCCGTACTTTCGAAGATCACGCAGAACAGCACTCCCATATCATCCAGTGGAGTGCCGGTATCAACAACTGAGAGGTTCACTAAACCGGACGTGGGACGGACCCGGCCCTTCGGCGTGACAGGAAGCGATCGCCCTGGTCAGGCAAGAGGAAATTCAGGAACAACGGGCCGAGAGACCACAGGCATCGCTGACAAACCTCAGAACAATGTGCCTGCTTACACTGGTCGCGCTCGGACCGACAACTCTCAGGCTGGCAGTTTTGCCCCTATCGTAAGAACGAACAGCTCCAAACCGACCCCCCTTGCCAAGAGCTCCAGTGCCTCCGGTGCTGAAGCCGCAGCGCGCGCAAGAGAGAGCCTTGGGGCCACCAATCGCACACGGAGGACGGAGACGGAAGTTGGCGGCTCAGGCAGCAGTGGCGAAAGGCCAGCTCGCTATAACCAGAACGGTCCTGCCCCATCTGGAGGAGGCACCCGAGAGCAGAGCGCTCCACCTGTTAGGACAACGTACCCGCCGCGATATGAGCCAACCAAGTCGGGCAACGAGCAGAGATCACGAGGGACAGGCGGGGATTACAAAAGTCCTGAGGCTTCCACAGCACCACGCTCAGACCCGCCGCGCTCGGAACCTCGCTACTCCGCGCCGCGATCAGAGCCATCACGGACTGAACCGCGCTACTCTGCTCCGCCCAGGTCAGAGCCAGCTCGCACGCCTCCGCCTGCGCGAGAGACCGAGCGTTCTTCGCCTCCTCCTAAAGGAAGCAGCAACACCGACAAGTCTTCCGACAACGGTTCCAGCTCGAAAGGCTCGTCCGATTCAACCAATCGGGGCCGCACAGGGCGCGGCGGCTAGATTAACTCAGGTCTGTCCAAATGCTCCCTATGGATAGGGACTGACAGACGCCATCGACCACAGGAAAATCGGCTGGCCTTCAACTTACTCAGCGTAGGACTTAAGGCCAGCCGATTTTTTGCATTTCTCACTGCGGTGACTAATCCGTGGGAGTGGGAACCTCGGGCCCTGGGCGTAGATGATGCCAAATCCAGAATGTAATCACGGCAAGCAGGACAACGAGAATGATTGCATCCGCGCCATGAAAGTAGGTCTTCAGCGTGTCCCAACGCTCGCCTAGCTTCTGTCCGATGTAGGCGAGCAGGTAGCACCATGGGACAGACCCTAGAAACGAGAGCAGCAAGAATGGCAGAAACGGCATGCGGGCAATGCCCGCCGGGAGAGAGATGAAAGTGCGTACGACCGGCAGCAGGCGGGAGAAGAAAATTGCCGCGTCGCCGTGCTTCTGGAACCAGACTTCGGATCTCTCCACATCGCGTTTTCGCAGAAGCACGAACTTGCCCCACTTGAAGACGAAATCCCTCCCTCCCTTAGCGCCGACCAGATAGGCCAGTGCAGAGCCGAGGGCACAGCCCAATGCGCCTGCGAGTGCTACTAAATGCAGGTTAAGTGGATCCCTCTGAACAGTAGCCGCCACGGCTACAGTGGTAAGCGCGCCCGCGAAGGGCATTATCACTTCGCTGGGAAGGGGGATGCAGGCGCTCTCCAGTGCCATGAGCACAAGTATTCCCGCATACCCTCCGCTCGCAATTACTCCCTTTATCCACTCGCTTAGTGCGGTCAGAATGTGTCCCAATTTGTCTCCCTACTCCTCGCGGTTATCCTCGCGAACACGCGGAGTTCCGCCCCATCTCTCCCGCATGGACTGTCCGAAATTCTCCCAGTCGAAATCCCCGGTGAAGAGACGCAATCGAGCTAGCCCTGTGGGCGGCGCTTCACTGCGAACTGCGTCGTACACTTCGATGGTGCGATCGATCATCTTCTCCGGTACGAAATTGCCTGCGTTCTGCCTCGCGTTGGATCCCATTTTAGCGCGCAAGACCGGATTGCATAGGAGCTGCACGACCCTTTGCACGAACAGTCCCTGGTCACCTTCGGGAATGCGGAAGCCATCGACGCCCTCACGCACGGTCTCTGGCGCACCGCCTGCGTCGATAACCACACTGGGTGTGCCTGCTGCTCTGGCCTCTCCGATTACCAAGCCCTGAGTCTCGGAAGGGGAGGGGAAACAGAAGACATCGGCTGCGGCTAGGAGAGAATCCATTTCTCGCCGGACGATGCCGCCGAGAAACAGAACCGAGGCCCGTATGCCCAGTGCATCCGTCTGTCCCTCCAAATCCTCCCGATAAGGCCCTTCCCCTGCGATCACGAGCTTCGTTTCCGGCACTAGCTGGAGGATGCGCCGAAAAGTCTCCAGCAGCCAGGTCAGGTTCTTTTCCTGAGCCAGCCGACCCGCGAGA
>JANXLO010000441.1 GCA_025355115.1 Chthonomonadaceae bacterium | reverse complement strand
GTCGCAGTGACGTCGTGCTGGATTGGGGCGACGGGAAGAGATTCGGCGATCTCGTCCAGTGTTTTTGGCCCGCCCTGAGCCGCGATCATCTCTGCGAACTTGGTGCCTGCGGCTCCCGAGGAGAGCAGCTTCACCGCCTGCTTTTTTGCATCGACATTGGTTCGTGCTTTGCCGGCCGCCATTAGCCCCACCGAGGCGAGCTCCAGACACAGATCGACGAACGGGATCTCGTCGGCGAGCAGGCTGTCCCGCTTTCCAGGCTGACCGAACTGCAGGAATGAAATGACCTCACGCACCTCGAGAGCATTGCCGATGGCAAGGCCAATAGGCTCGTCCATCCGGGAGAGGATCGCTACGGTCGGAACCCCTGCCCCTATGCCTACCCCCACCAAAATCTTTGCGAGAAGCTCCGCCTGTTCACGCGTCTTCATGAACGCGCCGCGCCCAACCTTCACATCCAGCACGATTCGCTCGGAGCCCGCCGCCAGTTTCTTGCTCATGATGCTGCTGGCGATGAGAGGAATGGATTCTATGGTCGCCGTCACGTCCCGAAGGCCATATAGCACCTTATCCGCTGGAGCCAGATTGCCCGTCTGCGCCAGTATCGCCGCCCCGATCTGCCGCACCTGAGCCTTCGCTTGCTCCACAGTCAAATCGACGCGCAGGCCTGGGATCGACTGCAGTTTGTCCACTGTGCCACCCGAAAAGCCAAGGCCTCGGCCGCTCATCTTGAGAACAGGGATTCCCGCCGCCGCCAGAATCGGGACGACCAACAGCGTTGTCTTGTCCCCCACTCCGCCGGTGCTGTGCTTGTCAACGGAGGGGCGACCCGGCAGGTCGGACAGGTCGATCTGCTCCCCGGAATCGCGCATCGCCAGCGTCAGGTCGAGCATCTCGCGCCCGCTCATCCCGCGCAGATAGACTGCCATGAGCCAGGCGGAGATCTGATACTCCGGAACTGTCCCGCTGGTAACCCCCTGGATGAAGAGTTGAATCTCCTCGCTGCTCAGTTCGCCGCCGTCCCGTTTCCGGGCAATAATGTCATAGACGTTCATAGGTGCATCTTACCATGAAAATTGAAAGTGAGGCCGAGCATTCAAGCGTCGGAGAGAGGACGGTGCGCTGTAGCATCTCTGCTGTCACAGCCGCGTCTGGAAGTAAGAGATCGTGCGTTGCAGACCCTCCTCCAGCGCTATCTTCGGCTCCCAGCCCAGCAGCGTTTGCGCTTTCGTGATGTCCGGGCGGCGCTGCTTCGGGTCGTCCGCCGTGAGGAGAGGAAGGAAGACGATCTCGCTGCGGCTGTTCGTCATCGACTTGATCTGCTCGGCGAACTCGAGCATGGTGCGCTCGGTCGGGTTGCCGATGTTGATGGGGCCAGTCTGGTCGGATAGAACCAGACGGAGGAAGCCGTCGACCAAGTCGGAGCAGTAGCAGAAGGAGCGAGTCTGGCTGCCGTCGCCGTAGACCGTGATCGGCTCGCCGCGCAAAGCCTGCCCGATGAAGTTGGGGACTACCCGACCATCGCTCAGTCGCATTCGCGGCCCGTAGGTATTGAAAATGCGGACAATCTTAATGTCCAGGTCATGACTGCGATGGTAAGCCATCGTGATGCTCTCGGCGAAGCGCTTGGCCTCATCGTAGACCCCGCGGATGCCGATAGGGTTCACGTTGCCCAGGTACTCCTCGGTCTGTGGATGCTCGAGCGGATCCCCGTATACTTCCGAGGTCGAGGCCAGAAAGAACTTCGCGCCCTTCGCTCGCGCCAATCCAAGGGCCTTATGGGTGCCCATGGCGTTCACTTTCGAAATCTGAATCGCCTTCGTCGTGAAGTCCATCGGGCTCGCGGGGGAGGCCAGATGAAAGACGAAATCGACCGCGCCGTCCAGGTAGAGGTACTCGGTGACGTCGTAGCGTACAAAGCGAAATTTGGGGTTATCTATCAGGTGGGCAATGTTGTCCGTGCTGCCGGTGATGAGGTTGTCGAAGACTACGACCTCCATTCCCTCGGCGAGCAGGCGGTCGCACAGATGCGACCCCAGAAAACCGGCCCCTCCTGTCACTAGAGCGCGTGGCATAAATGAAACTCCTCGTCGAGAAGGCAGACTAAATCGAGATGGATGCAGTCCTAATCATAGCAGAAGCGCGAAGTGGACGTCAACCTGCCGCAAGTTGAATAGACCCGGCGTTTGACGGGCAGGCGGGGGTGTGTTATAATCTGACACATTCCTGAAACAGTGGGGGTCAACGATGTCCGGACATTCAAAATGGCATAATATTCGACTTCGAAAAGGCGTGCAGGACGCCAAGCGCGGCAACCTGTTCACCAAGCTGGCGAGAGAGATCATCATGGCGGCGAAGGGCGGAGGAGGCAACCCGGATAACAATCTGCGGCTGCGACTCGCCATTCAGAAGGCCCGCGACAACTCCATGCCCGCCGACAACATCAAGCGCAGTCTGCAGCGCGGCACGGGTGAGATCGAGGGCGCGGTCTTTGAGGAACTGACGTACGAGGGCTACGGGCCCGCGGGAGTCGCCGTCATCGTCGAAGTGGCGACAGACAACAAGAACCGCACTGTCGCCGTCATCCGAAACCTGTTCGCCCGCAACGGCGGTCGCCTCGGCGAGACCGGCTCCGTCGCCTATCGCTTCCGGCCCATCGGCCTCATCACCATCCCGAAGGGCGTAGTGGACGAGGACACGCTCTTCGGCATCGCGCTGGAGGCGGGGGCCGAGGATGTTCGCAGCGATGACGAGAACTTCGAGATCATCACGCAGCCGGAGGACTTCGGCGCGGTGCGGCAAGCCCTCGATGACGCCAAGATCAAGTTTGCGCACGCCGACCTTACGATGGAGCCCGCCGACACAGTCCATGTGGAGGGCAAAGATGCCGAGGTCCTGTTGAACCTCATCGAGCGGCTTGAGGACGATGACGACGTTCAGAACGTCTATGCCAACTTCGAAATGAGTGAGGAGACGATGGAAGCTGCGGCTCGCTGACCCGTCGCTTCCTCTTCTTGCAGGAGCGCAAACAGGTGAAACCGGGCCTGATGCGCTCCGTAGTGCGTAGTAATGCTCACTCCTTCCCTTGACCGCCTGCTCCGGAGGTTCACGCTACTTATGAGACAGGACGCTCCCGCGCCCAGGCGCATCCGTGCCGCTTTCGGCCTGATGACCGGCCTCATGTCGCTTCTATGCCTTCTCGGAGCTGCCCCAATTGTCCGCGCCGACATAACGCTGGACACCCTCGTTGGCTTTGGCCAGAACGCCGTCTCCGGTTCTCGATACCGCCCCGACGCCTGGAATCCCGTCACCGTCTACATAAGTGGTCAGGGCGCACGCGGCGTCGGGCAGCTGCAGCTAATGGTGCGGCAGGGCGAGCGCATCACCAACTACAGCAAGCGAGTCTCCCTGCATGACGGCCCCATCAACGAGGTCGTCAACTTCACTGTCCTGCTTCAGACGCCCAACAACTGGGGCGGCGGCAGCGTTCTTTCGATCCAGGCTCAGCTTCTGGTCGAGGGGCGCAAGATAGCGGAGAAGCATGCCGCCATCCCCATGGGAATCCAGGAGGAGAGCTTTAACCTTCTGGCTCTTACGAAGGACGGCGGCGGCCTCAATTTCCTGGTCAAGAAGCGCCTCGGGCTGTTCCACCGGTTCGTCAACCCCGCGTCCCTCACCAATCGAAACGGCATCAATCCGACGGAGTCGACCGAATACGAAAAGATCAGTTCCGTTGCCAACTCTACGCTAATGTACACGCTGCCGACGGCCCTACCCGCCTCCGCGCAGGGCTACGACATGGTCGATGCCATCGCGCTGGCGGACATGCCGCTGGACAACCTGAGCGAAGATCAGATCGAGGCTATGAAAGGCTATGTGCGGGGCGGGGGAACGCTTATCCTCAGCGGAGGGAGCGACATCTCGCGCCTGAAATCCAGCCTCTACACTGAGATGCTTCCGCTCGAAAATTTGAGCGTCCGACCAGCCCGCGACCTGAACCTGCTAGCAGGGCGTTACCGGGAGCCGCTCCCCCTGCCCGCGCCCGTCGGCGTCATCACGGGCCGCTTGCGGCCTGGCTCCCGCGCCCTGCTTGGCGACCTTGTCTTCGCCCGACCTTATGGCACTGGCACCGTGGTTTTTACCGCATTCGACTACCTCGACCCGACCGTCCGCGCCTGGAAGTCCGCCCCCTCGCTGTGGCGCGATCTGCTGAGGTGCAACTCCAACCTGATCTCCCCGCGCCGCACACTGGCTATGAATGCCCGCTACGCGGAGAACAGCGTACAGCCGCTCGCGGACGCAATGGCAGGCAAGCAGGCGACAAACGCTCCGCCAATGCTAACCGTTACGATCTTCATGGCCGCCTATCTGCTCCTGCTCGTTCCCGTCAGCTATTTCATCCTGAAGAAAATGGATCGAAGGGAGCTGGCCTGGTTCACCTCCCCGCTTCTCATCCTGAGCTTCACCGTCATCTCGTATCTCATCGCTCTATCCATCAAGGGTGGAACGCTGACAGTCAATCGGGTCGTTGTGCTGGAGACTGCAGCAGGCTCGGATCAGGTGGCGGGCTATGGGCAGATGACTCTCTACTCCCCGCGTCGAGCAGGATACGACATCTCCATGGCCCCCGCGGGCGATCCCAACAGCCCCTACCGCGCGATGGTTCCCGGTGAGGTGCTGACGGGAACCGTAGAGACGCTGACGGGCCAGCTTACCGTGGACATGGACACGACGGCGGTGATGCGTGGCACGGAAGTGCGGCTCTGGGACAAACGCAGCTTCGACACACCGGTCGCAGCCGATCTGAAAGGCAAGATCGACGCGAAAACTCAGATGATCGATGGGCAGAACTCGCAAGTGACGGTGACGAACAACACGCGCTACGCCCTCCACGACTGCACGTTGCTGAGTGGGGGCCAGTCCACGCTTCTTGGCGATCTGAGACCCGGGGAGACGAAGGAGGGGACGTTGAAATGGATATTCAAGGACTTCATCTCCGGACTCACTCTGATTACACCTGTCTCGAGCGGAACTCCAGGACAGGCTCAGGATTCCCAAAACACAACTAAAGAGTCTCCCGCCAGGACGCGACAACGGCTTCAAAGCGGGCTAATATCTGCATTGTCCGCCCAAAATGCCAACAGCAACGGCTACAACAACGACACTACGCAGACCTATGGTCGCTCCACAAATGCCCTGATCGGCTGGTTCGACGACTCGCTTCTGAATGTACAGGTGGACGGCAAGTCCGCTGGCGGAGAGGAGACAAATCTGCTCTTCGTCCATCTGCCCCCTCCCTCCAAAGCGAATGCGGATATGCAGGAGGCGATGAACCCTTTCCTGCAGGAGCCTGTCTATGCGATTCAGGAGGATGTGCCAGGGAAGGCGAAGCCCAATGTCGCCGGACAGGGCATCTATAAATGAGCGCTCGTACCTTCCTGGCAAGAGAGATTTTCGACAATCCTGTCCTGCGCAAAGAGCTGTTCATGCGCCTCCGGCTGCGGCAATCCACTCAGGTCAGGAGTGGCATTCTGCTGGCGATCCTGCTGCTGATGGGCACTTTCTACTATTTCGTCGTCAAGTTCCTGCTCGGCGAGAACAACGCAGAGATCGGCGCCACTACGTGGAAAGCGATCATCGGCCTGCAGTTTACGCTGCTCTGCCTCATCACGCCCGCGGTGACGGCAAACGCCATCACACAGGAGAAGGAGCAGCAGACCTGGGAGATGCTTCTCTATACCAGTCTGACCGCCGGTGAGATCATCCTGGGCAAGCTGGCGGCGAGAATTGCGCTGCTCTGCCTCCTGCTCGTGCTGTTCTTTCCGATCAGTCTCTTCGCATGGCTGCACTCCCTGATCCTTGCCCCAAATGCGGCGGGCGCGGTTTCCGTGGGGCAGTTTGCGGCGACCTATCTGGTCATGCTGCTCTCGATTCTATTCTTCGCGACCTCAGGGCTGTTTCTGTCGTTCTATCTGAAGCGGACGCTCTACGCCATCATGGGAGCCTACACCTTTGTGATCGGCTTCC
The DNA here is from genome assembly GCA_025355115.1 of Chthonomonadaceae bacterium. GTDB lineage: Bacteria > Armatimonadota > Chthonomonadetes > Chthonomonadales > Chthonomonadaceae > JANXLO01. The sequence continues at coordinate 4,047 of JANXLO010000441.1, read as the reverse complement.
TGATGATCGGCACAGCGTTGGTAACTTTCATTCTCGCCGGCCTGTTCACGAACGAGCGAGTCTTCGACAACTGCCCGCTGATGTGGATCAATCCCGTCATGATGATGTCGGAAGTCCTCAACCCGGATGGCCTTCCGAACGCCAAAATGTTCCTCGTCTTCGGAATGCTGAGCTATCTGCTGCTTTCGCTGCTCATGCTATGGCGGATGATCTATGGCTTCCGCCGCTTTGCGATGGAAGCCTGAATCTGCCATCCGGACACCGCTTTTTGAATTTGCATTGGAAGGAGAGTTCCCGTCATGCCGATGGTCGAGATCAAGCATCTGCGCAAAGAGTACAAGGACAAGCCGGAGCCGGCGGTCAAGGATCTCAGCCTGGAGCTGGAGCAGGGGGACATCTTCGGCTTCATCGGCCCCAACGGCGCCGGCAAGACCACGACGATCAAGATGCTGGCGACGCTTCTGATTCCTACCGCAGGCACCGCGCTCGTCGATGGCATCGACGTCGTGAAAAACCCGGAGAAGATTCGCTCCATCATCGGCTACATGCCCGACTTCCTTGGCGTCTATGACGACATCAAGGTGTGGGAATACCTCGACTTTTTCGCGGCGGCGTACCGCATCCCCAAGGATCGTCGGCCGCAGATCATCGACGACGTGCTGGCTCTGACCGACCTCAACGTGAAGAAGGACTCCTATGTCGAATCCCTGTCACGCGGCATGAAGCAGAGGCTCTGCCTCGCGAAGACCCTGGTGCACGATCCAAAAGTCATGCTCCTCGACGAGCCTGCCTCCGGCCTCGATCCCCGCGCCCGCATCGAGATTCGCGAACTCCTGAAAGAGCTGCAGTCTATGGGGAAGACGATCATCGTCAGTTCCCACATCCTGCCGGAGATGGAGGAGTTCTGCAACAAAGTCGGCATCATCGAGCGCGGCGAGATGATCGTCGCGGGGGACGTCAACACGATTGCCCGGCAGGTACGCGGTCATCAGAACATCTCCATCGGGGTCGTCGACGACATCGAGCGAGCGGCTGCGATCCTCCAGGGCATGACCGATCTTATACGTGACGTGAAGGTGACCAATGGGCTCCGGCAACTTAACGATGCCGACGGCGGGGAGGGCCGGGGGCAAACCCTTCAGCGCGAATCCTTCTCCACCAAAGGCTCAGTCCTGCAGGTGGGCTATATCGGGGAGCCGGACAATGAATACAAAATTCTAACCACGCTCGTCGAGGCTGGCATCAAAGTGCGCGCCTTCTACACGCCGGAAACTGATCTGGAGGATGTCTTCCTGCGCGTCACGAAGGGACAGGTCGCGTGAGCTCCCGCGCAGGCGAAACCGCCGCGACCGTTAGCGCAGAAAGGTTTAGTTGCAGATGTCGCTGATCGCACGATTACTGCCGGACAATCCGGTGCTGACGAAAGAGCTGCGAGTCCGAATGCGGGGCTCAAGAGCCTACTGGATGCTGTTCGGCTACCTCGGCATTCTGTCGGTGCTGCTCTGGTTTCAGTACTACGGCTGGCTGAATCAGGTGCATACGAGCGGCAGCGGGGGCGGAGAAGCGGCGCGACTCGGCAACGAAATTTTCATCTACCTTCTTGTCGCTCAGATGTTTCTGGTCCTGTTCATCACCCCGGCCATCACAAGCGGCGCACTGACAATCGAGAAGGAGCAGCTGACCCTCGACGTCCTGATTCTCACGCGCCTCTCGCGTCGCAGCATCATCGCGGGCAAACTGCTCTCCGCCGTGTCCTTTACCGCGCTCCTTATAGTCTCGTCACTCCCGCTAGTCTCTATCTGCTTCATGCTCGGCAGCGTCGACCCCAAAATGGTGCTCAGCACGTATCTTGAGATGCTGATGGGCAGCGTCCTCATTGGGGCGATGGGGCTTATGTGGTCGTCGGTGATGAAGACTACTACTCTGGCGGTCATGGCGACCTACGGCTCCGTGTTCCTGATTTTCATTGCATGTCTTATCATCGCTGTCCCCTTTACTATGGGGGCAATGGGCGGGATGGGCGGAGGCGGGGGCAGTTCAGGGATACTTGGAAGCAGCATGGTCGCTATCTATCAGAGCTGGTTCGGGAACAGCTATCTCGGCATTCCCGTCATCGAGGGAGTGGGTTTCGCAGTCTTCTGTTTTCTCGGAGCATGGGTACTGTGCGCGGTCGCGATGGTGCGACTGGAGATGTTCCCGGAGCGCAAAGCCCTGATGCTGCGACTGCTGTCCGCCCTGATCGTCGGGCTGCAGCTGCTCAGCATCGACACCTGGTGGGTCCAGGGCTGGTATAATCGGGGCGGAGGCGCAATTATGGGCAGCATGGAGCCGCCAATTGGGGCTCTGACGCTTACCTGTCTGGCACTGCTACTGCTCATCCCGATCTTCGGCACGGGGGATCTTCGTCCCTCCGAGGCCCGCAACTATCTTGGTTATCTCGCAAAAGGCTGGACACTGAAGGGACTGACACGCGGCAAGCTGCACTCGGGCTTGCCCTACCTCATGCTGATGGCGTTGCTCGCTTTGGGGCTGTTCGCATTGTCGTTCGCTCTCGTTGGCAAATCGGCCAACATCATGAACTCCAGCATCGGGGCAGCAGCCACTACGACACCCAGCAATGCCGCAAACATGTTTCCGCCGGGAATGTCATCCCCCCCGCCATCCGCACTTGTGGTCGGACCTAATGGAAAACTAATCCCTGCTAATCCCGCCGTACGCGGAGCGCCCGCGGCGGCCGCAGTCGCGCCGCCCGCTCCCAATGTGGGCGACTTTCCGCAGGCAGCTGCGGCGATACTGGCGACGGTGTTCGGCTTCGGGATGCTTTGCCTGTTTCTTTCAGTGCTGTTCCGCAACCGCTGGATCGCCTGGCTGATCGCGTACGTCCTGCTTCTGCTTGTGCTTACCGTGCCTGAAATCGCCAACTACAGCGCGAGCTCCAAGGCTGATCTGAGCCTTTTCAATCAGCTGCTCTGTGACCTTTACTACCTGAATCCTATTCAGTGCCTGCTTCAGATGGCCAGTCCTGGCAAGTACATGGATCACCGATACATCACTTTTGGCGATGTGCCGGTATGGCAGGTCACCGCCTGCGTCTGGACAATCATCGGCGTTCTTTCTTTCCTTGCCTCTCTGCCGATCGCCTACCGCCAGGGCAAGAAAAGTGTCCCAATTCCCTACGAGGGGATGGCTGACGTAGCCTGACGTTCGAAAGCGAGGCCTGTAATGAGCGTGCAAAATTCCGGTTTTTCGACGATGCAGAGCGCCCATAGTCTCCCCGATGCGCTGGACGCCACTCTCAGGGCGGCCACGCGGCGCATACGTTTACTGCTGGCACTACGCTACGCGGGCCGAGCTCTGTGCTGGAGCTCGCTCGTCTGCCTCCTTGTCGTCGGCATGAACAAGCTGCACCTTCTCTTCGACCGGCCGACGCCTGCCTCCCTCTTCGGAGTGATCGGTCTCTCCGTCGCAGTGGCATTGGCGCTCGCCTTCTCCCGGAAACTCACGAGGCTGGCGGTCGCGCAGAGCACGGACAGACGCACCGATCTGAAAGAGCGTCTCAGCAGTGCGCTGGAGTTTCAGCTGTCGGGCATCGATCCCAACGCGCCCTTCTACCGGGAGCAGTTGGCGGACACCGCGCTCGCGGTGCAGGGCGTTAATTTGAAGACCGCCTATCCGAATCGGCTCCCCAAGGAGCTACTTGCCGGACTGCTCTTCTCGCTGACGCTATTCGGCCTCTTCTTTCTCCCTTCCCTACCTCTCTTCTGGACAAAGGATAAAAAGAGCGAAGTGGCGGAGGTCAAAAAGCAGGGCATCGAGATCGTCAAGCTCGCGGAGGACAAGCAGAAGACCGCCGATCAGCTAAAGCTCAACGAGACGAAAAAGGCGGCGGCGGAAGCCAAAAAGCTAGGCGAGGCGATGGCGAAAGGCAAGATGACCAAAAAGGAGTCTCTGATCTCGCTCCAGAAGCTCACGAAAAAGATGGAGGAGACGCAGAAGCGGGTCGCGGAGCAGGATGCTGCGAAGATGAAGCAGGCAGGAGCTGAAATG
>JANXLO010000431.1 GCA_025355115.1 Chthonomonadaceae bacterium | reverse complement strand
CTGAGCTCGCCCGGCGACATATTCCGGTCATCGTCACTTCGCCGCTTCGCCCCGGCCATAGCGTGAGGGAAGACTTCCGGCGCGCCGGTGTGAACGGGACGGTCAGTCTTCGCGCGGTCGCGATGCTCCTGAAGGCGGGCGTTCCACTCGCGCTTGCGCCGTCGGAGGATGGCGACCTGACCGATATGCTGATGCTCGCCGCCGCGCAGGTGCCCTACGGCGTCTCGCGCGACGCGGCCCTGCGACTTGTCACCCTCGACGCTGCCAATGCGCTCGGCATCCGCAGTCGGGTGGGCAGCCTTGAACCAGGAAAAGACGCCGATCTGGTCATGCTCAGTGGTGACCCGCTCAGCTCCTACACCCATGTGGAGATGACGATTGTCAACGGGCGGACGGTTTACGATCGCGCATCGCCTGTTCTGGGAAGGCTCACCGCTATACGCGCTGGCCGCATCCTGACCGTCGGACAGGGCGAGATAACGAACGGCGTGATCCTCATCCGTGACGGCAAGATCGTCGCGGTGCAGCGCGAGGCCGCGATTCCCGCTGATGCTCTGATCGTGGACGCCTCCCATAGCGTCGTCATTCCTGGCATGATCGACGCACACTCCCATCTGGGTCTGCACGCCGACTCCGAGCCCGCGCCGCTCGATCCCGCTGCTGGACAGACCGGACCCGCTTCTGGGCGCACCCGTCTGCTCGGCGCGCTGGTCCCGAACGATCACGCTTTCGCGGACGCGCTGCGCGAAGGCGTTACCGCTGTCCTGCTCGCTCCTCCCACAGGCGGCCCGGTGTGCGGACAGGCGACTCTGCTCAAGACCATCGCCGATCCGAACCACCTGCTGACCAATCAGGGCCGCATCGTGAAGGAGGTCGCTGCGTTATGCTTCAATCTCCAGGGTGGATCACCGCGCATGGCGCAGATATGGAGCGTGCGGGATGTCCTCACCGCGGCGAAGGGCTACAGCCAACGCAGGGCCCAATATAAGCGCGACTTCAGGGAGTGGGAGCAGGAGCGAGACGACGCGAAGCTGCGTGGCAAGGATGCGCCCAAGGAGCCTGCCGAAGTTCTCAAGGACGACGACCTGGAGCCGTTCGCCGCGCTGTTTCGCGGCGATATCCCTGCCTTCGTTCATGCGGGCCGAGCGGACGAGCTTCTGACCTCGCTCAAGCTGTTTCGTGATGAGTTCGATGTGCCGATGACACTGGTGGACGCGCCGGACAGCTTTCGGATCGCCGAGGATATCCGCAAACGAAATGCCTCTGTCGCGCTTGGGCCGGATGTGACGCTGCGGGACAAAGGCAAGCTCATCAACTCCGCCGACCTCCTGACCAGAGCCGGAGTGAAGGTGCTATTCCAGACGAGCAGCACCTCCGGAACGCAGTTTCTGCGGCTCAACGCCGCCGCGGCCGTCCATAATGGCCTCGACCCAACCGAGGCGCTTCGCGCACTGACGCTCAATCCGGCCCGCATTCTCCATGTCGACGACCGGCTCGGCAGCATCGAGGCAGGGAAGGACGCCGACCTCGTTATTCTCAACGGCGACCCGCTCGATCTGACGAGTCGCGTGGAAAAAGTATTCGTAAACGGAAAGGTGGTCTACGATGCAAAATAACTTTTCGCTCCGGTGTGTGCTGCGCACCGGGCTTGTCGCTCTCTCCGCCGCTCTGACGCTAACGGCCTCGCGCCCTGCCGTCGCGCAGTCGGCAAAGCCTCTGGTCATCAAAGCTTCCCGAATTCTCACAGTGACGAACGGCACGATCGAGAACGGCATCATCGTCATTCGAGACGGCAAGATCGCCGCCATCGGCAAACAGGGTGAGATCGCGATTCCCTCGGACGCGGAGACGATGGACGCCACCGGCATGACCGTCATGCCGGGCCAGATCGATCTCCATGCTCACATCGGCAACAACTCCGGCCTCCACGACTACGTGCACTCCCTGAACCCGGGCTTTCGCGTCTGGGACTTCATCGACCCGGAATCGTCACTTGTCAAGGACTCTATCGCGAGCGGCATCACGACCATTCTCACCATCCCCGGCAGCGGCGGTAACAACTCAGGGTTCGGCGTGCTCTGGAAGCTCGGCGGTGCGAAGCGTGAAGACCTCATCATCCGCAAGTTGGGTGCCATTAAAATCGCTCAAGCCTACAATCCTGAGCGTCGCGCGGGAGACCTGGGCCTGAGCCGCATGGGGATGTGGTGGATGCTCCGCGAGCAGTTCGAGCGGGCGCGGAAATACACCGCGCAGTGGCAGCCCTCCGAGCAGGCCGGGAAGTCGGCGGGCGAGGCGCCCCACATTCAGCTCGCCTCCCTGAGCACCCCTGCCCCGAAGATTGCAGCGGTCGCTCAGCCGAAACGAGTGCTGGGCCTCGAGCAGATGCGGAACGTTATCGAGCACAAGACTCCCGTCTTCGTCCACACCGCCGGAGCGCGGGACGTCATGGCGACCATGCGGATGTTTCATGACGAGATGGGCCTGCCCCTCATCCTCTCCCACGGCGAGTTCGGGGGACGGCTCGCGGCGGAGGAGGCGGCGAAGCGCAATATTCCCTGCAACGTCGGCCCGCGCATCTACGACTTCTCGCTTCAGACGTACGACCGGCGCTTCTACTCCCTGCCCCTCGAGTACGCGAAGGCCGGCGTGCAGACGCTCTCGCTTAACACAGACTGTCCGGTCATCCCCGGCGACGATCTGTTCGTGCAGGGCACGATCTCCGTCCACATGGGCATGGACGAGGATCTGGCGTTGCGCGCCCTCACGATCAACCCCGCCCGCTCCATCGGCATAGGGGATCGCGTGGGAAGCCTGGAGGTCGGAAAGGACGCCGACCTGATCATCAAGCGCGGCAGCTTATTCGATCCGCGCACCCCGATTTCAAAAGTGTTGATAAACGGCAAAGTCGTCTACACGCATGGGCAGCGACGTCACGGCGTACCGGGTGGCCCGACGCGCGCCGGCTCAGAAGTCCTGGACGAGGACGGCTGCATGGGAGAGACCATTGAGGAAAGTTTTCTCAGCAATGCACGCTGAACTGAAGCTGCTGGCCTGCCTGTCCCTCGCAGTCGCAGGCGGCTCTTCCGCCTCCGCGCAGGCTCGCCCGGACCCGTTCGGGGAAGAGGTGATCGCTATCCGGGCCCGGCACATCGAGACGGTCGGCAAGGGCGTGATCGATGACGGCATCATCGTGATCCGAAACGGCAAGATCACAGCAGTCGGGAAAGACGCGAAGATACCGCTCGGCGCACGAATACTGCTGGCGGATACCGTCATGCCCGGCATAGTCGGGGCGTACTCTCAGATCGGGCTTTCCCCCGCAGGCGCGGCGGCGGGGGCGCGCGCTGTCGCTAACCCCCACTATCGTGCACTGGATGAGCTCTACCCTTACGACGAGAACTATGCGCGTCTGGCGCGTTACGGCGTGACGACTCTTGCGCTCGCACCGGGCGGGCGCGGCATCGCCGGACAAGGCGCCATCGTTCGGACGCAAGCGGAGAGCATCGACAAAATGCCTCTGGGGCCGAACGGCCCGCTCAGCGTCGGTTTCGCGCCCAACACGCAGACCATTGATCTCATTCGACAGACATTCGACTCTGCCCGCCCGCCCGCAGTAGGTCCCGGCGGGACACCACGAGGAGTCTCTTCCCCTCAGCCAGGCGAGCCGTCCGCTCCCGGCAACGACGAGACTCAGGCCGCACAGCGGCAACGGCAGCGACAGGGCCAGAGACGACCTGCAGGAGCCGCTGGCCCCGTGACAGGATCTCAGGACGCGCGGCGCGAGCCGATTGTGCGCGCTCTCTCGGGCGCGACGCCGACCTTCTTTACGTGCCCCGATCCGTCCTCCGTCGTCTCGCTGCTGACGCTGCTTCAGCCCTACGATACCCTCAAGCCCGTCTACATCCTGGCGTCAGTGGAGAGCGACAGAGTCGCCGCACTGCTCGGCGGCAAGAAGGCATCCCTCATTCTCGCCGCTGCCCTGACGCTGGAGCCGCTGACGACCAACCGAATCAACATCCCCGCCATTCTCGCGAAGGCCGGGGCGAAGATCGCCCTCCGCCCGGCCGCGGATTCGCCAGAGGGCTACTCGACCCTGCGGTATCAGGTGGCCGAACTGATGCGGGCAGGGCTTGACCGCGATACTGCGCTTCGCAGCATCACGCTCGCGCCTGCCGAGATGCTCGGTGTGGCGGACAGGCTCGGAAGCATCGAGTTAGGACGCGACGCCAACCTTATCCTGCTGGATGGCGACCCGTTCCTCCCAGCCTCGCACATACGCATTGTTCTTCTTGAAGGAAAGACAGTCTATGAAGAGTAGAAACGCGGCCCGAAAACCTGTCTGGACGCTGGCTGCGACAGCCAGCGCCTGCTGCGCCCTGTGCCTTCTGGCCCCGGTCTCCGCGCAGGCACAGGACGATCTGACCGATTTCCCCGAGACTGTCGCCCCGCCCAAAGCCCCTCCAGCCGAGGTGACCGCGATAGTCGGCGGCGACATATGGACGGTCACGAAGGGCGTGATACGGGGCGGCACCATACTCATCAAGAACGGCAAAATCGACAAGATCGGCGGGCCAGAGTTGGCGGTGCCGCCCGGCGCGAAGATAGTGGACGCGAAAGGAAGAGCGGTCGCGCCCGGCTTCATCGTGACCAACGCGCAGTTCCAGCTGGGCAATCTGGCTCCCGGCAGCAAGATCAAAGACTCCCTCGACCCGTACGCACTGGCCGTTGAGCTCGCCCTTGCCTCAGGCGTCACCTCAGCCTATCTGGCCGGAAGTGCCGGCCCTGGCCAGGGGGGCGGCGGAGTGGACAGCTCCAATGCCGTGATCAAAATGACTGTAGGGGATGTGACACAGATGCTGGCTGCAGAATCTGTGCTCTCCACCTTCGGCTCCTCAGGAGGACGAGGTCGCTTCGGCGGAGGAGGGGCCTCCAAAATGTCGGTGCGTTGGAGTCTGCGCGATCAGTTCAGACGGGCGAAGGAGTATCAGCAGAAGTTCGAGGCGAGCGAGGCTGACAAAAAGGCGGGCAAGAAGGTTGTCGACCCCCGTAAGCCAGCCGACGCGGATGCCGTGCTGCCTCTGATTCGCAGGGAGCGCGCCCTGAGCATCGCAGCCTCCGATGTCGGGGACATCCGCTGGGCACTGTCGCTCGTAGATGACTTCGGCATTCGCGAGGTCATCACTCCCGCCACGGAGGCCTGGATAATCCCCGATGAGATCGCGAAGCGCAACGTCCTGCTCATCATCACGGCCCGCAGCCGCAATGCGCCGGACGAGCGCAAGAATGCGCCCTCTGGCGCGAACCCGGACGCGCCCGGCATACTGCAAAAGGCGGGGGTGCATTTCGCCGTCCTGCCCCTCGACGCAAGCTTCTCCATCGGGGGCGAACTCGGCCGTGATCTGCTTAACTATCCGCTTGAGGCTGCCTTCGCGATGCGAGGCGGAGCCGACGCTCAGGCAGCGCTCGAATCCATCACCCTCACGCCAGCGAAGATTCTGGGCATGGAGAGCCGCCTCGGCAGCCTGGAGGAGGGCAAGGACGCCGACATCATCCTGCTCTCCGGCGAGCCCCTCGACTACCGCAGCTTCGTAGAAAAGACCTTCGTCAACGGAAAACTGCTCTACGACCGCTCGAAATCCACCTTCTTCAGCCAGATACAGCCCCAAAAAGGCGTTCCCACCGCCCCGCCGCTGCCATAGTAGTTGCAATAAACCATGTTATTTTCAATCGCCCACATAAGGGACAGCCGAGGAAAACCGTCCCTTACGTGGCCGACTATCATTTGGATTTCCCGACTGCCATGCCCCGGACGACATGCGCGCCGCCAACTGATATTCCGGCTCGCTTCCAATTCGTCTTAAATATGTTCGCCCGTCGTCCGGATGCCTCCTGAGCAAGGCGCGCGTCGCAATTCCCGTCGTTTTTGCAATCGCATAGTCTCCGTTGTCGACATGGATAGCAATGTACTGCCCACAGGGATCAGATTCGACCAGTCGCATCAGTCGTGTAGTGTAGATTATGTCTCCCTTGCAAGCGACCTCTTCACGAGTTTGCTCCTGCGCCGCATCACGCACGTTGTCCATATGGTCAATCCCTTTCCCATGCTCTTTCTCATTGAGACCATTAGTCTCGCGGACGCGTCTTCAGGGTTTGATCGCCCGTACATCGAATATCATCGGCCTCGCATTTGGTGAAGCAGTCGAGACTGTAGGGGACTAAAATCCGTTTCGTTTTCAGGATTTAGCTCGTAGCAGAGAAAACGAGTATAATAGGACCAACCGCATTTCTGGCGACAGCCAGGCGATTGTATTAGAAAAGCACGTATTTTATTGAGAGGACACTGCAATGAACACAGTTGCTGACCGTGAAGAGATTGGGCGGCTGGGACAGGAGATCTACGAAAGTCGGCTCCGGGCCGTTCTGGAAACGGAGGACAACATCGGCAAAATCGTCTCGATAGATGTCACTACCGGTGACTACGAGATTGCCGACGATTTGCTCATAGCTGGGCGCCGCCTTCAGAAGCGTCGGCCCGCCGCAATGATGTACGGCAAGCGCATCGGATACAACGCCGTCTACGCTGTCGGCGGCTCGCTCGCCAGAACAGCAGAATGATACGTGGAGTGGTGCGCGGCAATGAAGCCCAAGTCGAGGTCATCTTTCGACTGCCTAATCGTCGCGACTTTTCCGTTCAATGCGTAGTCGATACTGGCTTCGCAGGCGCATTGACGCTCTCCTCAGGTGCTATTGCCGCGCTCGACCTGCCATTTTTTCAGGAGATAGACGCGAATCTGGCGAACGACACAGATGTGAAAACTGCCGTCCACGTAGCAACCATCATTTGGAATGAGCGAGAGATTGAAGTTGCAGTGCTTGCGATGGGACGCCGCCCTCTGCTAGGGACATCACTGCTCGAAGGGAGCAGGCTCTGTATTGATTTCACGGAAATAGGTGATGTCAGCATCGAAGCAGTAGAGTAGGCAATCCTCTTCGTGTCCCTCTGCGAGGGTCAGCTACTTCGACTTAAGGGAGGCGGGCGATAAGGACACGGGAAGGCGAGCAGGAGACGTAGTTCAGGCCCAGGCTGTGGCAGAACTTGACGCTCTCGGGCTC
>JANXLO010000409.1 GCA_025355115.1 Chthonomonadaceae bacterium | reverse complement strand
AGGACACGATGTCTGGAAGGAATTGCCATGCGGTTTCCGATCTCGCGCTCCTGAACGCCTGACTTGACCTCATCGGCAATTCGTGGTGTATTATCCAATTTTTGGATCGTAAAAGTCAATTGGATATGATCTCCGTGGTCGCCTTTCAGTGTGGAAGGCCGCCTGTCGTAGGGGCGGCGACCTCCCCATCCGACTGGCAGTCGAGCGTATCGGTATGCAGATCGTCCATTACGGAACGATCGATTTGCAACCCGTACTGTCAGTCCCCTTATCGGGTACACTATGCTCACTTTACGAAATGTCAGGCGAGGGGGTTTCGTGTTCCCTGCCCGGTAAGGACTCGATGCAAACGGATAAGATCCTCATAAGCGGCCTGGAGTTTTACGCCTATCATGGAGCTTCTGATCAGGAGCAGACAGTTGGGCACCGGTATCAAGTGGATGCCCGTCTGGAGGTCGATACCCGTCCTGCGGGCCTCAGCGATAGGCTTAGCGACACCGTCAGCTACTCGAGGGTCGCGAAACGGCTGATGGAGGTCGGCACACAAGAGCAGTTCCGGCTGCTGGAGGCACTCGCGGCCCGCATGACGCAGGCAGTACTTGCCGATTTCCCGTCGATCGAGTGCATTGTGCTCAAAGTGCAGAAGATGGTGCCTCCAATGAACGCAATCGTCGCCTCCGTCGGAGTGGAGATCGTCCGCTCACGTTCAGCAGAGGGGTAAGAAGCTCGATGTCGCCTTCGCGCAGTCGCAGAAGTAAAATAGCACTCTGGGGATTTTCCATCGTCGCGCTCCTCTGTGCGACGCGAGGGAGAGTCAACGGCTTCACACTGACCGAATGGTGGCGAGAACAGCGCTCCGGCATAGTCATATCGCACGTGCACACATCTCGGAAAGTTGTCGCGCTTACGTTCGACGATGGCCCTGATCCGGCCTACACCCCGCGCGTGCTCGACATTCTCGCCCGGTACTCCGTTCACGCCACCTTTTTCGAAGAAGGCAAGCAGATCGACCGCTACCCCGAATTGACGAACCGGGTGGCTGCAGCAGGGCACTCACTTGGCAATCACACCTATACGCATCCCTACCTGACCCGCCTTTCCGAAAAGAAGATCCGTTGGGAGTTGCAGGCGGCAGACCAAGCGCTCGAGCGTGACGCACACCTTAAAACGGACATGTTTCGACCTCCTCGCGGGGAGTGGAATCCTGCCGTTTTCACGGAAGTGAACCGCGGGCATGACCATCTCATCCTCTGGTCGGTGGCACTGGAGCATCAGGCACTCCCCACCCCACAGGCGATGGCGGCCAGTGTGCTGGACAGGGTGAATCCGGGGGACATCATCCTCATGCACGACGGGGGCAGTGTGCCGCGCGAGACTACTGTACAGGCGCTTCCACTGCTGATGGAAGGCCTGCGACAGCGAGGATACGCCTGCGTGACAGTGCCTGAGCTTCTGCACATTCCAGGCAATGCTCGGCTGCCAATTGTGCAGCCACGTTGATATTTTCGGGCGTGACTGCTAAGAGCAGACTTGAAACGACGGCCCTGGCCAATTCGTAACTAATATAGAGACTCATCGCAGGTGGAGATCGATTTTCGACCTGTTCAGTCTCACTGAACCACCCACGTTTGCGGGCATTGACAACATCCCCGTCAGCGGAGGATCGGATTCAATATCCGGCCTCCTGCGGACTGCATGCCCGAGGAGACAACTCATGCTTCAGCAGCCTCTTCCCGCGGAGATCACGCGGCTTATCCCAGCAGAGACGGACGCCAGAATTGCGACTGCCAGAAAGAGCCTTGCCGATGATCTGCTCATTCTCGGTCACCACTATCAGCGGGATGAGATCATCAAGTGGGCCGATTTCAGAGGCGATAGCCTCAAGCTTTCTCAGCTCGCGGCGGAGCACCCCGAAGCGAAAACCATCATTTTCTGCGGTGTTCATTTCATGGCTGAATCCGCTGACATACTTACCACTGCCAATCAGGCGGTGATTCTGCCGAATATGAGCGCCGGCTGCTCCATGGCGGACATGGCTAGCAGTCGTCAGGTCGAAGCGTGTTGGGAAGACCTCGCCGAGGTGACCGACACCTCTCGAATCGTTCCCATCACATACGTCAACTCAACGGCCGCACTGAAGGCGTTCGTCGGTCGAAATGGAGGCGCGTCCTGCACCTCCTCCAATGCAAAGAAGGTGGTCGAGTGGGCTTTGGAGCGAGGAGACAAGCTGCTTTTCTTCCCCGATCAGCACCTGGGCCGCAATACCGCCGTCGCCCTTGGCCTCGATGCGGATAATGATATGCTGCTCTGGGATCCCTACAAGCCTTTCGGGGGCGTCACTCCGAAAGAGGTTCGGGCCAAGCGTGTGCTGCTCTGGAAGGGCCACTGCTCCGTACATGGCCGTTTCAACGTGGATCAGATTGCGAAGGCGCGGCAGGACTATACCGGCGTAAAAGTTATCGTCCATCCTGAATGTCCTCTCGACGTTGTGCAGGCTGCTGACCTCAACGGCTCGACTGAGTATATCATCAAGGCAGTCTCGGAATCCCCTGCCGGAAGCGTCTGGGCGGTCGGGACAGAGATTAACCTTGTGAGCCGTCTCGCGCAGGAGCATCCCGACAAAACGATTTTCTGCCTCGATCCCGTGGTCTGTCCCTGCTCGACGATGTACCGAATTCACCCGCACTATCTGCTCTGGGTCATGGAAAATCTGCTCGATGGAGTAGTGGTGAATCAAGTGAAGGTGCCGCCCGCCATTGCTGCCGACGCTCGCCTCGCGCTTGATCGGATGCTAGCAATTAGCTGATCGAGCAGCATGCCCGGAACTCATTCCGACACAGAAATCAGCACTTGGAGGACGCGGCGAAACTTCCCGCGTCCGTAAGCGGTATCAGACTATGTAGAATGAACGTCACCTTCATCCGCTGGAACTGCCTGCCAACATGAGACGAAAAACAAAATTCTATCTCTCTCTACTCCTGCCGCTCCTGCCGCTCTTTGCAGGATGCACCTCCTCGAACGCCAACAGCGCCGTCTCCAATCCGCCTCCCACTCGCAAAGCGCCAATCAGCGGGACGATTCATCTCCTGGTGGGCGTCGATGTCAGCGGCAGCACGGCGAGCGACCCGATGACTCGAAAGCGCTATTGTGCCCAAATTGAGGATACGCTCGACACCGTTCTTCCCCGAGAGACGCCCGTCACAATCTGGTTTTACGACACCGAAGCACGGATACATTTCGGGCCGCAGCGGGTACAGCAGGGAAGCGAACTGCGCTCCGTTGAGAAAGAAGTGCTGGCTTATCGGTCGAAAAATCGGGGCACGAGGCAGTCCGCGCCACTCATCGCAATGCTTCCGGTCGCCAAAGAATTGGCAGCAAAAGGGGACAGCTCGGTCTGCATGCTTCTTACGGACAGTGAGGATGACGACGCCAAGGCTACCCGCAAAATCGCCAGCGAGCTTTCCGACATAAAGAGCGTCCGTTCGGTCTACGTCAGCGGCGCGAAGACAGAAGCACAGTATCGTAACTTCATGCGGCAAAAGCTGACTGAGGCTCTCTCCCCGCTAGGCGAACGCGCCGTCATTACGGGTGAAGGAGCCGATACGCAAGGTGGCCTCGACCGCCTCCGCGACCTCATTCGAGGAGGGCAATAGCATGGCAGAAGAGCCGTACAATCAGGCTGGAGCGCAGGAGCATGACCCGGCAGTGCGACCCTCCGTGTCCCATCGCAATGGAACGAACGGAAACGGGACGAACGGATCTCATGCTCCCTTGGAGTGGCCTACAGCCGCGCCTGAGACGGAGATCGTGCGCACTGAGGATGCCGCTGACAAGCCTTTACAAGACGCTGCCGAATCGATGTATTGGCAGCAGAACATGGCGGGCCAGGGCAGAGAGATTCTCTGGTACAATCCCCCGCTACCGACCTCGCAAGCTCGACGCGAAGAGCTTGGCACTAAGGTGGATGCGTTGGCAGGAATGCTCGGCGAGCGTTCCCAGCGAGGCTGGTTTCTCAACTGGACGTATGAGTCACGCGCCGCCGCCGCACAGGAGGAGTCCGAGGCTCTGGAGCGTGAATCCAAGCTATGGCTCGCGAGTGAAACCCAACGGGCGGCACCGGATAAAATACGGCTCGATGCGGAGATTGATCGACTCGGCGCGGAGCGAAAGAGCCTGGAGAAGACGCTTGAAGGTCAGCAGGAGCGGTTTGCAGAGATCACAGGCAGGGCTGGCCTGGTGCCTGACGCAGGGCCGGTTACGACCCAGCGCATGGAGGCGGCACTTCAGAAGCAGATGCCGAGCCTCGAGCGAGTCGCCGGACAGCATGGCGTCAGCCCGGCGCATCGTGATGCTGGCGCACTGAAGCAGATTTCAAACGGAATTTTCGGTTTCCTCGCCCCGCTCGTAAGCGGCTTCATGCTCGCGCTCTGCCTAGGAACCCTCGTCGGACTGGTGGACATGAAGGCGCTCAAACGCCCTGAGCTTCATCTTAGCGACTACTACCCCTTCATTCTCTCCGCCCTGCTGGGCTTCGTAATTGTCTACCTTATGGGCGAGCTTTACTACACCGCTATTCATGCACTCACTCGTGCATTGGAGGAGCGTGACGGGACGCGTGGGGCTGATTCATTGCCCTCCAGATATAGAGCGGCGATGGGTGTAGCGATTCTACTGCTTGTGGGAGCAGTCGTGCTGGGCTGCTCAGAAGTCGCGGCTGAGGCCATGGGGCTTCGCGCCCTCCACTTGACACGAATCGCCGATCTGGATATTCGTGGAGTGACTGAGCACGAACTTCCCGGCATACTATATGTGTTGATCGGCCTGCTCATCAGCGGCCCCTACTTGCTCTACAAATCAGCGAAAGCGTGGAATAATCACGATCTGCACCTGCGTCACTCCTGGCTCCTGCATCAGCAGGAGGAGTGGATGCGTGAACGGCGTGGACAGGAGGCGGTTCAATCAGCGTTCCATCAGGCGCATGTTCTTGAGCAGACCAGTGCCAGACTGGAGATGGTGAAGACGGAAGAGGAGGCGGCGAAGACACGAAGAGCCGAGCTTCAAAGCATCGCGTTATCCCCGGAGATGCGGGTCCGGCTCGACGAAGCACGCGGCGCCGCGGTCGGTGAGGCAGCTCGCCTGCATCAGATGATCGAGCAGCTCGTGGACGCTCACGAGCCTCAACCTGTCGTCCCTCCGCTGCGTCCCGTTCGCCGCTGACGCGCAATGATGAACCAACAGCGCATGAGGCTCGCCTCTCGACTGAGATTCGCTTCCCTGGGGCTTCTTGCCTGCCTGCTCTTCAGCACTTGCCTCGAGCTCTTCTTCGCAGCCGTAGATATGCAGGGTCTGCTGGACGAACAGGCGACCCGCTCCCTGCTCTTCGAGCAGGGCTCGGTCAGGCGTTCCATCCGAGAGAATCTCAGGTCGGGCGACATTCAGATAACACTGCATTGGCACAATCGCAATGACCTCGACCTTTCGTGCGAGGATCCTACCGCGGAAGTGATCAGCTTCCGGCATACGCGCTCAAGTTCATGGGGAGAGCTTGATTTCGACATGAATGCAGGCGGTGAAGCCTTCTCCTCCAACCCCGTTGAAAATATCCATTGGCCGCGCAACTCTGCCCCGCAGGGGCACTACCGCGTCTATGTCAACTACTTCCAAAAGCACGGTGACCGAGATCCCACCGATTATCAAGGGACGATTCTCGCGGACGGACGCACACGAACATTCGCTGGACAGGCCTACTATGGAACGGGCAAGCATCTTGTCGCTGAGTTCGATATTGCTCACGGGCCGCCATCCATTTTTGGAATCCATCCCGGAATCCTCTACGCCGCACTCGTTGTGGGCGGATGGCTCGGGCTGATAGGAGCGGCGGTGGCTCTTATGCTAATAGGGGCCGAGAACCTCTGGTATCGGAAGCACTACCGCAAGCCGATCCTCGCTCCAGCGGCATTCGCCCGCGCCGTGTGCTGGACTTTCACTCTTTCGTTTCTAATTGGCTTCGTAGCGCAGTTGATTTTCGGGGCCATTACTCTCCATCTCCCGGCTATGGCAGTGATTCTCCTGAGGCTCGCCTGCTGGACTGCCTGCTTCAGTCTGGTTGGGCTGTCTCTCAGCCGCTTCGTGCCGAACATGTCTCGCTCAAAGGCATTTCTTTTTAGCCTGGTTACTGGCTGGCTCGGGGGCACACTCTTCCTTTTCTCCTCGATCGTTGGAGCGGATACTCTCGCTCGCCTTATCGGGCCTATGCTGTTCGGCGCAGCCGTTGGGTCGCTTATCTGCCTGGTCTGGGAGCAAGATGAGCTGCCTGTCGAGACTATCACGACATTCTCCCTGCCCCCCATGCGGATGCAGCCTTATCGCATGACGCTTAACCGCGTCGAGCAGGTGACGGCAGGCGATCGCTACGATCCTACGGACAAAAAAGACTCCACCTCTCCCTCACATGAAAAACCTGATTGAGCTGACAGGCCGAAGGGACAAGCTGCCTTAGACGTACTCGTCGACAGTGCAAGTTGGAGTTGATTCATCTGACTTTCGCCAGCTTCAGGGTTGACAAATCGCGTAAATTCCCCTATAATTAGCCGACGCAAATTGCCCGACACCTGTTGCAATTGCCTGTTCTTCGGGCCTTTGCTTCCAGCAAAACGGCAGCGGTTTGAATATAGAATTAATCACGAGGTGGAGTCCATTGGAAGTCAAGCAGATTGAGGTCAAACTGATCGTCGAAGATCCCGATCAGCCTCGCAAACACCACAGCGAGGAGAGTCTCCGTGGCCTCGCCGACAGCATCAAGCAACATGGAATGCTGAATCCGATCACCGTGACTCCTCTCACGAATGGCGGCAGATTTCGCATCGTGACCGGCGAACGACGATGGAGAGCGGCGGCGATGGCGAATCTGACCACCCTGCCCTGCATCGTCAAGGAGATTCAGGACGAGGAGCGGGTAACAGAGCAGCTCATCGAGAACCTGCAACGGGAAGACCTTCAGCCCCTTGAGAAGGCAAAGGCTATACAGCATGTTAAGACAAGCCTCAACCAGACGAACCGCGAGCTCTCTCGTAGGCTCGGCCTTTCGGAGCGCACAGTCGGCTATCTGCTCGATCTGATGGCGCTCCCGGAGGATATCGGAGAGGCGGTTGTTTCGAGCCCAAATCGCCCTTCAGATGGGCAACTGACCGAAAAACATGCCCGTTTTTTGAAGCAACTGAATGAAGAGCCAGAGCTCCAGTCACAAGTTGTCGAGCGAATCAGAGACCAGAAGATGAACAGCGAGGACACCGGCAATTTGGTGAAAGCGCTGAAGAAACGGCCCGACAAGACCAAAGAGATCATGGACGCCCCCACCGATCATCTGGTCAAATTCTTTCAGGACGCCGATCCGGTCACTCGTCTTCTTGATGGGATAGAAGTCTCAGGCGGTGAGGCAAGGCTGTCGGCGTACGCCGAACGAATCATCGATTTTTTGCCGTCGCTGTCCGACCTGAAGCCAGCAAGCTTCACGCTTCCGGAGCTTCGACAGATTGAGGACGCTCTGACCTCGCTCAAACTGGCAGTGGATGGACTTCTGCGCGGCGTCAAAGATCAGCTAGGAGAATAACAAGATATGGCAACGGAATTTTCGTTCGATGTGGTTTCTAAGCTGGACATGACAGAGGTCAAGAACGCGATCGACCTGGTCTCCCGTGAGATCGAGGGTCGTTACGACTTTCGGGGCAGCAAAGCCAGTCTCACTCTTGATGATGAGACGATCAAAGCGATCGCGGACAATCAGATGCAGTTGGACACTTTGCTTGACGTCCTGCGCGCCCGCTTTGCCAAGCGCAACCTGTCGCTCAAAGGGCTGGAGTACGGGAAAGTCGAATCGGCAGCTGGCGGAACGCTACGTCAAGTGATCACTCTGAAGCAGGGTATCCCTACTGAAGAGGGTAAAAAGCTGGCAAAACGGATTAAGGAGAGCGGCATTAAAGTGCAGACCCAGATACAGGGCGAAGAGCTGCGAGTGACTGGAAAGGATAAAGACGCCTTACAGGCCGTCCAGAAGCTAATCGCCGCAATGGAAGACCTGCCCTATGACGTCGCGTACGACAACTATCGCTGATATCCCCTCGTCCCCCGGCCCCTGTCGAAACAGGGGCCGGGCTGTTTGTGTCTCAGTGACAGTCCTGAACTAATGCAGGAAGTGACGCGCTCCCGTGAAGACCATCGCGATTCCGAAGCGGTTGCAAACTGCTATCGTCTCCGCGTCTTTGACGGATCCGCCGGGCTGAATGATTGCATTAATGCCTGCCGTTGCCGCCGCCTCGGGACCGTCCGGGAAGGGGAAGAACGCGTCCGAGGCCATGACTGCCCCTTTCGCCGCCTCTCCTGCCTGCTCAACGGCCAGCCTCACTGAGCGCACACGGTTCATCTGGCCGGCTCCGACACCGAGCATCTGACGATTGGCTGTGAAGACAATCGCGTTGCTCTTGACGTGTCGCACAATTTTCCAGGCGAACAGTAGCTCCTCGATCTCCGCCTCCGTTGGCACTCGGTCAGTGACCGCCTTGAGGT
Source organism: Chthonomonadaceae bacterium (assembly GCA_025355115.1). GTDB lineage: Bacteria > Armatimonadota > Chthonomonadetes > Chthonomonadales > Chthonomonadaceae > JANXLO01. The sequence continues at coordinate 1,902 of JANXLO010000409.1, read as the reverse complement.
CATCAGCAGTGATGATGAGATGATCGGGCTCTTGGACCAACATGCCGCCTACCACTCGTTTGTAGTCATTGCCCGTCGCCGCGGTTTTGTCTCTCCATCCGGTCAGATCCCCCACTTCCAGCAGCCGCAGATTCGCCCCCCATTTCTTTCTCTCGCGCAAAATCGTCACCGCTTCGTCCTCATAGCCGGGCGCGATGATGGCTTCGAAAAACGTGTTCTTCGCCGTGATCTCCTCGGCGGTAGCGACGTCCAAAACACGCGTCACGGCCAGAATGCCTCCGAACGCTGAGATCGGGTCTCCCAGTCGCGCTTTCAAGAAGGCATCTGCAAGGGTATCCCCCAGAGATGCGCCACAGGGATTTGTGTGTTTGATGATGACCGCTGCGGCACGGCTCTCTTCAGTGAACTCCTTGACCGTCTCGAGGGCGGCGTTGAGATCGTAGATGTTGTTGAAGGACAGCTCCTTGCCATGCAACTGTTTCGCACTGGCAACGCACGGCTCCGTGATGCCGGGCGAGACGTAGAAAGCGGCTTTCTGATGCGGATTCTCACCATATCGGCACTCCTGAGCTTTTTTAAATCCCAGCGCAATCTCATCGGGAAAACTCAGCATCTCATCCCCGTCTTGGCTGAATCTATCCGCGAGCCAGCCGCTAATGTAGGCGTCGTACTGCCCGGTGTGGGCATACGCCTTGGCGGCGAGCCTGCGGCGAGTCTGGACAGATACCGTGCCATGACCGGCTTCAAGCTCGTCGAGCAGTTCGGAGTAGTCTGTCGGGCTGACGACCACCAGGACACCCGTATGATTTTTCGCCGCTGATCGTATCATTGCAGGGCCGCCGATGTCGATATTTTCTATGGCCTCCTCCAGCGTCACGCCCGGCTTCGCCACGGTGGCTGCGAAGGGATAGAGGTTGACGCACACAAGATCGATCGGCTGTATCGAGTGAGCGGCTATCGCCTCCAGGTGCTCCGGCTTCGAGCGGTCGGCAAGAAGGCCGCCGTGCACTGCGGGGTGCAAGGTTTTGACACGGCCCTCCAGCATCTCGGGAAAGCCGGTCACGTCGCTGACGCTGGTCACGGGCAGGCCGACAGCAGCAAGGGACGCAGCCGTTCCGCCCGTCGAGATGAGCTCGAAGCCAAGCCCGATCAGCCGTTGTGCGAACTCGATGAGCCCTGTCTTGTCCGAGACACTGAGCAGAGCGCGCAACTTTGGTTCTGAGGCAGTCATGGTCATATTCCCTTTCTTGAAGAAGTGCGGTGAAGACAGACGCAAAAAAACGCCGGGCCTCTCCGCAGGTAGATGCAGAATGCCCAGGCGCGCGACCAACCCCACCGTGTGCGCTCCCCCGAGGTTACTCCCCGCGAACGCCAGTCACACACACGGCACTCTTTCTGAACTCCTTATCAGTCTACCCCGCCCAGATTTTAAGAGTCAAGCCAGCGTTACGGGCTGACCGGTGCGGATGGATTCAATCGCCGCAAGCGCAATGCGCACCGCTTCGCGTCCATCCCGTGGTGTAATGGAGGGCGCTGTGCGCTGCTCAACGCAGTCGAGGAAGTGCTGCAGTTCAGCCTGATAAGGGTTCACTCCTGTTGGGCTTTCGGGCAAGGCAACGCCTGCGCGAGGCCCATCGCCTCCGGACAGCGCCGCGCGTAACGGCGAACCTGTCGGCTGATTGCAGTTGTATTCCAGCAGTCCCTGGTCCCCGGCAATCTCAAACGAGACCTTGAAGCCTGACGGGTCGTTCCAGGTGCCTTCGACGTGTGCGATTGCGCCACTTTTGAAGCGCAGAGTCACGAGCGCATAGTCGAAGTCGGGCAATCGGCTTTCACATAATCCCCTTGCATAGACTCGCTCCACCTCTCCAAACGTCCAGCGCAGCCAATCGAAATCGTGGA
>JANXLO010000037.1 GCA_025355115.1 Chthonomonadaceae bacterium | reverse complement strand
CATTTTTGTAGGCTACCGAGCGCATACTGCTCGAAGAAGGGAAGGAATACAACTCAAACATTGAACCCGCTCCGGAGTTCGCGCAAGCGGACTTTTCGTCTTCCCGGAGGAGGACTTCAGCCCCCGATCCCGGACTTTTTGTCTGCAAGACGTTCGCTTTTTAAAGACAGGGGTTTCCAATCTCTGGTCTCCCTGGCTGGTTAGCGGCTCTCGGATTATCAAGTGTTATCAACGGCCGTCATCGACATGCTGACGAAGGGTTAATTTGCCAAAGAGCGGGAAATAGAGTACAATTTCGGTATTGGCGGCGGGGCAGACCGCGTATGCGGCTGCCCCGTCGCATCATTTTGCCGGAAGGTGGTGAGGTTCCCTTGTCTCTGGATCAAGCTAAAAATAAGCTCGAGGAGATCGAAAGCCGCTACGACGAGATCGAAGCGCAGATCAACGATCCCGCGATGAGCGGCGATTATCAGTGGTATATGCAGGCGGCGAAGTCGAAGAACGAGATCGAGCCCGTCGTGCTGAAGTACAAGACATATAAGCGGGTGGATCGCGACATTCCCGACGCCGAGGAGATGCTTAGCATGTCTGAGGGCATCGACCGGGAGACGGCGCACGAGATGCTCGATGCCCTGAAGGCGCAGCGCGATAGCCTTGACGAGGAGATCCGGCTCCTGCTCATGCCGAAGGATCCCAAGGACGACCGCAACGTGATCGTGGAGATTCGAGCGGCGGCAGGCGGGGAGGAGGCGAAGCTCTTCGCCGGCGAGCTGTTCCGGATGTACTCCCGGTACGCCGAGCGCCGCCGTTGGAAGACGGAGCTGATCGACATTCAGGAGACCGGCATAGGCGGCGTCCAGGAGGTCACCTTCGAAATCGAGGGCAAGGGCGCGTACAGCCAATTGAAGTTCGAGGGCGGCGTGCATCGTGTCCAGCGGGTTCCGGTGACGGAGTCGAGCGGCCGCATACAGACTTCAACGGCCACGGTCGCGGTCCTGCCGGAGGTCGAGGAGGTGGAGGTCGAGCTGGACGAGAAGGAGATCAAGGAGGACATCTATCACTCCTCGAGCGCGGGGGGCCAGAACGTTCAGAAGGTCGCGACCGCAATCCGCCTGACCCACATTCCCACCGGCATCGTGGTTCAGTGCCAGGATGAGCGCAGTCAACTCCAGAACAAGATCAAGGCACGCAACGTCCTGCGGTCACGCCTCTACGACTTGCAGCTTCAGCAGGCGAGTGACGCTGTCGCGGGCGCCCGCAAATCCCAGGTTGGAAGCGGCGAGCGCAGCGAAAAGATTCGCACCTACAACTTCCCCGATGGGCGCGTCACAGACCACCGCATCAACAAGACGATCTTCAACGTGCCGGGCGTTATGGACGGCGACATTCAGGCTTTCATCGATGACCTCATCGCCTACGACCAGGCCCGAAAAATGGGTGAGAGCGCGGAGGAGCAGTGATCGGAGGCGTGAGCAGGAGCGATGCAAACGCTGTCTCTGTAAAGTTTGGCGAGCTTTCGTGAACTGCGATAGCCTTCTGCGAAATGCGATTGCGCGCCTGTCGGCTGCGGGTGTGGATAGCCCGCGGCTTGAGGGGCAGTTGCTTCTGGCGCAGGCGATGGGAGTCACTCGTACGGCAGTCGTCGCGGGGACGCATCCGGAGCCTGACATCGTGCAGTTGCGGGAGTTCGAGCGGCTGGTGGGTGAGCGCGAGAAGCGCGTTCCGTTGGCCTATTTGCGCGGAACTCAGGAGTTTTACGGGCTGACATTCGCGGTCGGCCCTGCGGTGCTGATTCCGCGTCCGGAAACGGAGTTGCTGGTGGAGTTTGCGCTGGAGAAAATTGGGGCAGGCGCGTTGGCGGATGTCGGGACGGGCAGCGGATGTATTCTGACGGCAGTGCTGGCGAATGCGAGCGCGGCGCAGGCAATCGGCTTTGATCTCTCGATGGAGGCTCTCCATATGGCGTGCCGAAATGCGGACGCAAACGGCGTCGAGGACCGGGCGCAATTCGTTCGGGGCGATCTGTTGTGCGGGGCGCGAGCCGGCATGTTCGACTTCGTGGCGTCCAATCCGCCCTATATTCCCACGGCTGAGATCGGCACGCTGCAGATGGAGGTTCGGGAGCGGGAGCCGATGTTGGCGCTCGACGGAGGCGCGGATGGCCTCGACTGTTTTCGCAGGCTGGCGGTGCAGGCGATGCGTGTACTTCGGCCGAGCGGGTGGCTTGCCGTTGAGGTCGGGAGCGGGCAGGCGCCTGTTGTCTCTGCGCTCTTCATCTCTGCCGGGCTGCGGGAAGTCGCGGCGCGGCGGGATCTGGCGGGAATTGAGCGAATGGTGTGCGGGCGAAAGGATGAGGAATGATCGTCTGTCAGAACCTGACCAAGCAGTTCGGTGAGCTGACCGCGGTGGACGGCATGAGCTTCACGGTCGCGGAGGGCGAGCTGTTCGGCTTCCTTGGCCCCAACGGAGCCGGGAAGACCACAACGATCAAGATGATGACCGGCCTGCTGCGACCGACGAGCGGCGAGGCGCTGCTCGGGGGCTTCGATGTCGAGCAGGAGCCGCTCCAGGCCAAGCGTCTGTTCGGCTATATTCCCGACAACCCATTCCTCTATGAGAAGCTGACGGGCCGTGAGTACCTGCATTTCATGGCTGATCTGTATGGCACGGTCCTTTCTGACCGCTCCGGGCGCATCGACGAACTGCTGCACCTGTTCGATCTCCACGACAAGGGACAAGCGCTGGTGCAGAGCTACTCGCGGGGAATGCGGCAGAAGATCGCGCTTGCGGGAGCCCTGATCCACTCACCGAAAATCATTCTTATGGACGAGCCAACCGTGGGTCTTGACCCTCAGAGCGCTCAGGCGATGCAGGACATTCTGCGCGAGCTTTGCAAGCGCGGCACGACAGTCTTCATCTCCACTCACAATCTCGCGATCGCCGAGAGGCTGTGCGATCGCGTCGCCATCGTGAACAAGGGGCATCTCATCGCGCTCGGAACGGTGGCTGAGCTGCGCGCGAACGCGGAATCCGCCGGCGATGCGGGTGAAGCGCCACGTAGCCTCGAGGATATTTTCTTTCTGCTGACGGGAAGCGCCGCCCGCGAGGAGCTGATGCGATACCTTGGATAGCCCGGAAATGACCCCCTCCGAGACGCCCCTGCGCGGCTCGTCTCGCAATCAGCTCGTCATGTCGTTGCTGATGTGCTGCTTTCTCGCCTACTTCGTCTGGTTCCTGCGGACGCACGTTCAGATTTTGCAGGCCCAGTCTCGGGTGCAGGCGGAGATCGCCGCTCTCTCCTCGAAGGACATCAAAGGCGCACGCGCCCTCTTCGAAAAGTCGGTCAGCGCCAACCGCGCCAACCCCTCCGTCTACTCCAATATCAGCGAGCTCTGCCTGGCCTTCGATCAGGGGACACTGGCCGTGGAGTACGCACAGCGTGGCCTGGACGCCTGCAAAGGGGCGACCAAAGAGCAGCAGGGAGAGCTCTGGAGCGCCCTCTCGCAGGGGGAGGTGCTCGCGGAGCCTGCCAGGCCCCAGACGAAGGCGATTGCCGCCGCCCGGCAGGCGCTCAGCCTCGATCCGGAGAATCCTCAGCGCCAGAACATGACAGGCTATCTACTCGCAGATAACGATCAGAGTTTGGATGAGGCGGAGCGTCTCCTGCGCAAGGCTCTGTCGACGCTGAAGCCTATTGGCGAGGATCCAGCCTCCGATTCCCTGCGCCCTATGCTTGAGGACAGCTACGGCTGGCTGCTCTACAAGAAGGGGGACTATCCGGGGGCCGTCGCCGCGCTTCTGGAAGCGGGCCGTACGATGCCCGCAGGCGTACCGGGCTTCGCTGCGAAATACTACTACTACCATCTGGGCGCGGCCTATCGCCGAGACGGGAAACTGGACGAGGCGCGCCGCACGCT
>JANXLO010000348.1 GCA_025355115.1 Chthonomonadaceae bacterium | reverse complement strand
AGCGGTTCAGCTCTTAGCGTCGTTCCTGGAGCAGACTATAAAGTCGTCGGAGTAGGGGACTTCAACTTCGACGGCAGAGCCGATCTCGCGCTGCAAAACTCTACCACCAACCAGATCGTCTTCTGGTTCCTGAACGGCATGAACTACGCTGGCGGGAGCAGTCTGGCATACATCCCAGCGAGCGGCTACACAGTGGCAGGATTGGGAGACCCAAACAACGACGGGCACCCCGATCTGATTCTCCAGAACCAGACCACTGGACAGCTGGTCTACTGGCTGCTGAACGGAACGACGTTTGCGGGCGGCGACCTGATGACCAGCCCATTCTCCGCGGATTGGAAAGTGGCGGGGATACACACCTTCACGCCACGCCCTAACTCGATCAAGCTCGAGAAAATCAGCTTCAATGCCCTGTACGGCAATGTTCGCCTGCGGGTGCGCAATCTGAATAACACGGCGGCCACGGTTTCAGTTCGTATCGGATCCGTCGTCAGCCCCATGACCACCGTGGAATATACGGACAGTCAGGCTCCGGATGCAGGCGTTGGCGGAGCTGTCGATTTCCGTGTGCCGTTCGGGATGGCGTCCGGTGCGCAGAGCCTTATCTTGACGGTCAACGGAAAGGACTCGCCGCCGTTGCCGGTCACGATCAGCAACACTAATCCCTTCGCCGTATTCACCGTTCGCAACAACGTCACTCAGGCTCAGAGCAAGTTCGTCGCAGAGCTTCGCGCCGATGTCGCTCCGATGACGGTAGCGAACTTCGTGGGCCTTGCGACCGGCTCACTGGCCTGGACGGACGCCTGCAACTTCAATCAGACCACACATGCTCCGCTCTACAACGGGACGACATTCCACCGCGTCATCAGCGGGTTCGTGGAGCAGGGCGGCGATCCGAACTCGAAATGCCCTGGGACAGGCCTCGTGGCCGGACAGGGCGGACCCGGCTTTACCATTCCCTTCGAGCGCACCGGCCTCACCCACGTAGACGGAGCGCTGGGGATGGCGCGCGGCCAGGGGCTAAACAGCGCGGGTTCGCAGTTCTTCATAGACGATGGCCCGCAGTCCTTTCTCAATCCTACGTTCGACAATGCGAACAATCCTCTGGGCGGATATGTGGTATTCGGACAGATCGTGGAGAACCTGGCGAACACGAAAATCATCACTAAGACGAACCAGAATGACCAGAACAGCACTCCGATCGCAGGCGCGGTTCCGGATACGATGACCGACGTCACCATCACTGGGAAAATCGACGGCCCGTAACCCGATATGCCTAACACACTCGAACTCGTGCGCGAACTGATCCTGCCGTACGGGCCTCCCGGCGAGGAAGGCCCGATACGGGCGGTGGTCGCAGCTCAGATGAGAAGGCTCGGCTACGCTCCTGAGACGGATGCGAAAGGCAATCTTTCTGTCACCGTGAACGGGGACAGGCCTGGACCATCCGTGCTCGTCACCGCGCATCTGGACGAGATCGCGCTGATGATTACGCAGATCGAGGGCGACGGCACTATTCGAGCGGCGGCCTACGGAGGCGCCTATCCGTGGAAGTGGGGCGAAGGGCCGATGACCATACTGGCGCGGCCCGAGCCCGTTCCCGCCATCCTCTCGTTCGGCTGCATCCACACCAACCACGAAAAGAGCGTGGTGGAGTTCGCCCGCCACAATCCGCTCACTTTCGACAGAGCACATCTGTTCACCGGGATGAGTGCGGCGGAGCAGGCTAAGGCGGGCATCCGGCCCGGTCTGCGCGTAGTGCTCGCGGAGTCGCGGCGAGTCGTGACGGTCATGGGGGACTTCATCTGCTCTTACTTTCTGGACGACAGGGCCGATGTGGCCGTCTTGCTGATGGCATTGGAGAGCCTGGCTCAGAGCGGCGCGGAGGGGATCGGGCCGGTGACATTCGCGGCGACGACGTCCGAGGAGGTGGGGGCGGAGGGCGCGCAGTACCTGCTGCGCAATCGCCCGGCCGACATCTGCGTCGCCCTGGAGATCGGCCCCAGGACTCCCGAGGCGGAATTTGCCCTTGACGCACAGCCGACCATCTGGGTGCGCGACGGCTACGCTGCGATGGAGGCGATCGACGGGGAGCTTCTGACGGAGTGCTGCAGCGAACTGGGCCAGAAGCCGCACTGGCAGTATCTCTCGCGCGGCGGCAGCGACGCCTCCTGCGCAGCGCAGAAGGGGCTGACGGCTCGCCCGGTCACCCTCGGCCTGCCTGTGGAGAACTCTCACGGCTATGAGTTAATGCACCGAGACGCTCCCCAGGAACTGACTCGTCTGCTGCTCGCCTATCTTCGCCGCTGCGCCGCCGGATAGCCGAGAGCTGCCCGAAGGAATGTGCAATAATAGGATATTGTTCAGCCTCTTGATCCATTTCGATGGGCAGACCATCAGCATCGATGACGGGCGCGCCTCACACCTAAGATCGGAAGACTGAACAGCAGCCCTTTTCGTTGTATAGACGCTTCGCATGGAAGGATATGAACACTCGATGAAGATACGAAACACAATGCTTGTCGCGACACTTGCGGTGACCGCCGTCACGCTTTCGGCTACGGTGCTGACGACCCACAGAGCGCAGGCCTCGCAGACCGCCAAGGCCAAAAAGCACCTGCTCGTCGTGACGGTAACGAAAGGCTTCCGTCATGGAAGCATCCCCGTCGCTGAAGAGACAATCCAGAAGCTAGGCGACAGCACGGGCGATTGGGACACTGACTTTGTGCGCACGGACGACGATATGAAGGCAAAGATGACGCCCGACGCTCTCAAAAAGTACGATGCTGTGGTCTTTGCCAACACGACCGGGATACTGCCTCTGCCCGATCCGCAGGGCTTTCTCGACTACATTAAGGCGGGGCATGGCTTCGCCGCGATGCACTCCGGCAGCGACACCCTCCACGAATGGCCTGGCCAGAAGCCCGGCGAGATATCCGCCTACATCGATATGCTCGGCGGCGAGTTCCTGACCCACCATGCGCAGTGCGCCATCGACGCATATGTGCAGGATCCCCGGAGCGCTGCAACTCGCCCGTTGGTGCGCGCGGCAAAAGGGATCTCCTCGGATGCGAAACAGGATTTGACCAAAAACACGCTCGTGGTCACCGATCCGAAGGCCAACATCGTCTGGAAAGCCTACGACGAGATCTACCTGCTCAAGAACAACGACCGAACGAAAGTTCACGTGCTTCTCTCTACTGACAAGTATCCCAATGACGGGAGCGCGGACGCGAACAAGCCCGGCGAGCATCTCATCTCCTGGGTGAAGTCCTACGGCGAGGGCCGCGTCTTCTACACGGAGCTGGGGCATCGGGATGAGATGTGGCGGGATGCGTTCTATCAGCAGCACATCACGGGCGGCATCCGCTTCGCGCTTGGTCTCGCCAAGAGCTCCACGAAGCCAAGCGCGCCGCTGCCCGCCGTCCCTTAAGCAAAGCAACGAATAGCCGAACCCGCCCCAACCATCCTTGCAGTGACGGGCGGATTTCCGGGAGAGATGGGGGCAGAAATGCGTTTCTGCCCCACTTTACAGACTTGAAACAGGGGTGGCCACCATGTCCGCGCCTCAAAAACAGTGCCCGCAGTGCGCCGAACTAGCCGCTTTGGACGCCGCATTCTGCGGACAGTGCGGCAGACAGTATCGAACTCAGTTTGTGCCGCCCTCGGCCTCTGACGGCTCTTCGGGGGGTTTCGCTGTGATGGAGCCGTTCACCTCAGGCAAGCCCGCCGTATGGTTGGTCAGAAGCTCACAGGCTGCCGTAGCTCTGCTGGTCTGCCTGACTGTGCTCATGCTTTCGGGCGTGTTTCGGCGACAGGCAAAGCCCGGACTCCCCGAGGTGACCGCTGTTGCAGGCGCACATCGCAGCGTCTCTCTGCCCGAGGATCTCCCCTCCGCAGCCCGTCGTGCCCTGAGCGATGACCCGGTCGAAACGGCGGCCCGCCGAGCCGTGGAAAGGGAGAGTCAGAAGCTCGATCTAGCGCCGCCGAAGGTCAGTGAGGACGGCAAAATTCACCTTCGCAGCGGGGGCACGGTGTCGAAAGAGGAGTGGGAGGCCGCACGGCGCAAAGCCGAGGAGAGCCCCATTCTGCGAGAGCCGCCGAAGCCGCCCCCGCTCTGACCGCTTTGTGCTGAGGAGAGCCACTCTGTATGCCACCGCCATCCGATCTGAAAACCCCGCTTGAAGCCGCGGTTCCGCTTCCTGCTCCCAAAAGAAAACGCCACCCCTATCGGTGGGGGGGTGCTGCCGTGTTTCTGGCTCTTTTTGGATTCATCAGCTATATCGGAGTCATCGGAGGAAATGTGCGGATAGTGGATGAGGGGCGCGTCTACCGCAGCGCTCAGCTGACCGGCAATGGATATGATGGCGTGAGCGCGAGGCTGGTAGGCAACTCACTAGACAACGTGCTGCATCGCTATGGAGTTCATACTGTCGTCAGTCTGCGCGGCGGCTCGGAGAAGGACAGATACTATCGTGAGGAGGAGGCGGTCTGCGCGCAGGATAACGTGGATCATGTGAATGTCCCCTTCAGCGCACAGCACCTGCCCTCCCCGGAGACAGTCACAAAGCTGATCGACACCTTCGACCATGCTCGCTACCCCATCATCCTCCATTGCCAGGCAGGGTCCGACCGCACGGGCCTGGCCTCCGCCCTCTACATTCATCTCTATCGCCACCTGCCCATCACTGAAGCGCAGAACAAGGAGCTGACCTGGCGATACGGGCATTTCCCCATTCAGAAAACACGCCGCATGGACACCTTCTTCGACCTCTACCGCAGCACCGGCAATGGCCAGGATCTGCGCACGTGGATCGCGCGAACGTACCCCTCCGTCTACGCCGCCTCCCCAGACAAGTAACTTTACGGATCACCACAGTCTTGCTATCGACGACAAACGCCTCCAGGCTGATCAGCCTGGAGGCATTCGTAGTTGAACTATTGCTTATTGTGTCAGGCGGCCTGAGCTTGTTGCTGGCAGCGCGTGCAGGAGGTGTGTCCGCCTCGTTCGGTCGAGAACCAGTCATGGCAGACACGGCAGGCGGCATATCGCTTGACGTTGCACACTAGCTTGCAGCGCTCGAGAAGACAGATAAGTGTGTAGGTGAGGTCGAGTTGTCCTCGCAGGAGTCCGTGCCGTGCCGAGGCGGGGCGGAAATGGTGGTTGTTATGCCACCCTTCGCCAAGAGCCAGGAAGCCGACGATGGCGTTGTTCTTGCTGTTGTCGCGCGTGTTTTTGAACGGCTGACGACCCCAGAGATGGCAGATCGAGTTGACGCTCCACGTAATGTGATGATTGAGAAAGAGCCGAACGGCCCCTATCCACAAGAAGGCATTCCAGCCGAAGCAGAGCGGAAGCAGCAGGCCAGCGAGCAGCCAGAGCAGGGCCGTTCGATGCACGAATTGAGCGGCGGGCATCTCCGTTATCTGCCGGGCTTTCGCGCCCACCTTGACGTCGTGAGTTCTGAACATCCAGCCCATGTGCGAGTCGAGGAGCTTACGCAGACCTTCGAACAGCTGTCCCCGAAAGCGCGGAGTATGAGGGGAGTGGAGGTCGTGCTCCGTATCGCTATGGGAGTGATGGTGCAGGTGATCCTGCGCCCAACAGACAGGCGAACCCATCCCGGCGACGGCGCCAAGGATGAGTAGCGCGTACTGCACGACAGGATGCGCTTTGAAGGCCTGATGCGTGAGCATCCTATGGTAGCCCGCGGTAGTCCCGAGGTTCGCGACGGCGGCGGCGGCAAAGGCCGCTACCGGGTAGACCCAGGAGACTTTGCCCCGCGTTAGCGCTGCCGCCGAATAGAGTGTCAATGCCAGCGGGCCTGCCATCACAAGCAGCCAGCCGAACTGTCGCAACGCGTTCTCTGCGCGACCCGGCGTCGGCACAGATGTCGTGCCGGGTTCCGCCGCTTCAACCTGATCCATTGCCAATTAATTCCTGCGCTTTCCAGATCCAATGCCAACCGGTTTGTCAGACATACTGACGAACTGCACTCGCGGTTTCGTTCCCGCGTTTTGCGCGCAATCATGAGTTGATGGCCGCGATCACATCCAGGGAACTTTTTGCTTCTCCCCCCGTCTGACGTTTGTGGGGCCAAGATTTGTCCTTGACGCTCCGGCATTCAGAGACTTACTTCGAATGCCGGAGTTTTGTGTTTGTGTCACAAAGCTTCAGTCGACCGAGAAATAGGGGATGGCGTCCAGCTCAAACGCAGTCTCCTGCGACGTAGCCAGTGCTCCAGGCTGCCTGTAGATTGTAGCCACCCACAGGCCCGGCAATGTCAAGGATCTCTCCTACCAGGAAGAGGCCGGGCACGATGCGGGATGCCATCGTCTGCGGATCGACCTCGTCGAGGCTGACGCCTCCTGCCACCACTTCTCCGCGCTCGAGCGGCACACTTCTCACGCCGCCCAGAGGCCAGCCTTTGAGAGTCTGAATCAGCTTGCTCCGCGCCTTGCTGGAGAGGTGCGCGCCCCGTGTCTGCATGTCTGTTCCGGCAGCCGCCGCGAACGGTACTGCAAGGCGATCCGGCACATAGTGGCCGACGATGCTGCCGACCGTGCGACGTGGACTGGCTTGCAGTTCTGCCTGGAGCTTCGCCTGCAGAGCCTCGAAAGGCGTGTCCGGAAATAAGTCTACCTCCAGAACTCCGCCGGACGCGAGTCCCAGCGCCATTCTCTCGGCGATCTCCCGTGAAATGCCCAGCGCGCACGGGCCGGAAAGTCCTTTGTGCGTGAAGAGCAGGTCTCCCCGCCAGCCCGCATACTCCTTGCCTCCCGCCTGTGTCCGCGCTTTCAGCGTCACGTCCCGCAGCGCAATACCCGACCATGCAGGCTCGACCTTCTCCAAATAGAGGGGAGCCAGCGCGGCCCGCAGCGGCGCGTTCTTGTGCCCTGCCTCGGCGACCCACCGCCAGCCGTCGCCTGTCGTCCCTGTCGCCGGATAGGAAGAGCCGCCAACCGCGACGACGACACGCTCTGCCCTCCGTGCCTCCTCACCGATGCGCACGCCAGCGATCTTGCCGCCCTCGATGATCAGCCCGCTCACCGCGGCGCCTGTGACAACCTCGACGCCCGCCTGCCGCACTGCTCGCTCTAGAACAGCGACGACGTCCTTCGCATCCGACGGCTCGACGGGAAAGACGCGGCCGTCGGGACGCACATAGGTCTGCATGCCCGCACGGTGCACAATGTCCAGAAAATCGTCGTTGGTGTAGCGGTAGAAGCAGGGCTTGAGAAACCGAGCTTCGCTTGAGCGGAATGCGGCGCGAAGCTCCTCCATGGAGCCTGCATGAGTCAGGTTGCATTTGCCGCCGCCGGAGATCAGGATTTTCATTCCCAGGCGGTCGTTCTTCTCCAGAAGGGTGACTCGAGCGCCGCGCTCCGCCGCCCGCTTTGCAGCGATCAGTCCGGCAGCCCCGCCTCCGATCACCAGCACCTCGCGCACTGCCATCTTCGTTCCTTCTGCTTTCGTGAATGATCAGCCAGTTTCAGGCCAGGAACGAGGGTTACTTGCGGCGGAAGGCGTTGCGGCGGACGGTTGCAATGTACTCCTGGTCGACGGCGCGCTCGAAGGAGCGGAAACCGGCGAGGCCGAAGCCGTGGCGAGCGGCGATCTCGTTGATCGCATCGACCTGCGCCACGGAGACATCCTTGCCAAGCGTGAACGACTCATAGCGCTGATCCAGCGAGAGCATCATCGTCTCGGCCATGCAGGCGTAGGAGGTGCCGGGCGGAAATCCGAACGAGAACTCGCTTCCAGGCTTGTCGGGGCGGGGCAGGTGCATCTCGCCCGGAACCTGAACCATGCCGCCCTCGATGACCAGCACATCGTCCCGCTCCTGTGCCACCCGCACCGAGACATCACGCGGACGTGCGACATCGCAGACCACCGCGCCGGATTTGATGTGCTCCGGCAGTATGACGGCCTCGACAGCGCTCGTCACGGTGATAATGATGTCCGCATCCTTCAGGCCCTCCGCCACATCCGTGTGCAGCGTCACCTTCGCGCCGCGCTGAGCGTTCAGCCGCTCCGCCATGCTCCCAAGCCGCTCGACACTGCGCCCGACGAGCGCAACCTCAGCCGCCTCGCGGGCCATTATCTCCGCGCAGGTGGCCCCGATTGCCCCGGTCGCTCCGACTATGGCGACGCGGCTCTCGGCAAGCAGCAGACCCATCAGCTCCCCCGCCGTCTTCGCGCCCTCGATGGCGGTCGCCACCGTGTAGGAGTTCCCGGTCGTAATCGGCAGTCCGGGCAGGCGCTTCGACAGCGTCA
>JANXLO010000319.1 GCA_025355115.1 Chthonomonadaceae bacterium | reverse complement strand
GATGTCTTCGAGAAAGCGACAGGCCCGTGTATCGTCTGCTCGACCCAGGTAATTGAGGTTAGCCTCGACATTTCATTTGACACACTCGTCACTGATTGCGCTCCCCTTGACAGTCTGATACAGAGATTCGGTCGCGTGAACCGGCGGCGAGTGAAAGAGTCGGAAAGAACATTTCCACCGGTTGCAGTGATCAAGCCTCCAGCCTCCAACTCGGCAGCCAAACCGTACGATCTCGATGTGATGCTACGGACTTGGGCTGTACTCCCAGAAAACGACATATTGCACGAGACTGAACTTCAGCACCTGATCGATTTTGTTTATCCCACCATAGATCTGAAGGCCATCGATGTTCACTTGATTGAGGTCGATGGCGCCAGGAAACTGCCGGAATTATGCAATCTTCCCCGATGCCTTCTGCTTGAAGTGCTGGAGATTGATTCAGCTGTCGTCATACGCGAAGCCGATCTCGAAGATTACAGGCATTCATTATGGGAGAACCGTCAGAAGTTGGAAATTCCGTTGCCGGTTCCCACACTGCGTCCCAAATTCAAACTATGGGCACATATCGACATCGGCAGCAAACCGTTCGTTTGCCCGGACGAATGTTACGATGAGCACCTTGGCCTCATGCTCGGGGAAGAGAGGGAACCGAAATGTATCATTCTGTGATAGGCAAACGACTGGTTGCATGTCTGAACAAGAGGGAAGGGACAGATTTTACGGTCAGGCAGTTTTTCGACGAGGTCTACATACCGCTGTTTTTCGGCAGCGCGCGTTTGATGCAAAATATAAACAATTCGCCCTTCGATCAGGCCTTGACCAAGCAGAAGAAGACATTCACAAGCGAGCTGCAGCAGGAGTGCCTCCGTCAGGTCCATAGCAAGGTATTGGGGCTTGAACCTGATGCCAGCTTCTTTCTTGGCGGGCCAGCATCAGGAAGCATTGAAACGACTTCGGGGCAGGTCACCTCAATGCGAATCCCCGTTACGAATGAGGATGTTTATGCTTCTTGGATAGGCGCCGCACTAGGGCTCACTATTCAGGGAGGCCTAGCTCTCCTCATAAATGATGAAGATGTAATCCTGACAACCTTCGAGGGATGGAAAGCGTACCGCCGTTACTTGGATCAGACGCCAGGGATAAAGCCCCTGCAGATCAACACATGGAACGGGCAATGGGCGACCCATCAGATGGGACAAAAACGGGGGATGATGCAAAACCTTATCGTGAACAAGGATGGTACTGCTCTTGAAACTGAGGGCTGGGTTCAACTTTTGTTTTCCCTCAGTTACCATTATCGAGAAGGCCCTACTCGCCCTCTTCTAGCTTATGTCTATTCGCTCGGCCAGAGCAATAAAACTATCGGCTTCGTGCGTCTCAATCTGCTCCAGGTGAAGCGACTAGCAGATCTTTTCAGGCATCTGTTTGAAGTGCCACAAGGCATGCATCCCGCCGCATTTGAGTCGCTCTATCAGACGGAAATGAGCTTTTATTCAGCTTGTGGGCGGACGGAAATCGGCCTGCGCGCCCTTAAGCCAAAAGATGCATTCAATGCGCAGAAAAGCATACCCAAAGACCCAGGCGCAACAGATGCAGAGAAGCAACTCGCCTTTCGAACTTACCAGAACTGGATAATAGCCATGCTGAACAACGCCGAACTCATACAACGAGCGGAAAACATTGCCGAGGCTCTCAAGCTGTTCCGCCAACAAGGCGAGCGGGGAACAACGGGTAACAAGCAACTTGTGGACGAGTTGCTGCAAAAGAAAGGTCGCCGAGACTTTATCGAAGGGCTAACCGAGCTCGTGCAGAAGGACACTAGTCATGCCGAGTTATATGACCAGACGGTCACGGACATTCTGTCGCTCCCCCTGGACAACGTCGTTCTATTCATCACACTTCTTCGCTTCAAATATGCCGTAGTTACGGCAAAACTCAAGGAGAACTCAAAATGACTTCCATGTCTCCCTATCTCTATCTCCGCGGACTGCGACAAGTGGATCATACGGTTTTTTGTGTCGCTGACGGACAGAAAACCTATCGCGACCCTGTCTTCAACAGAGATGTACCCTACTCGAGCGGCCAGCAGGTCAAACGCTCCATACTTGATGATATGACTGCGCAGTTGACTGAAGCAAGATCACCGGTCACGTTCAACTTTACGCTATCGGGGAAGGGAGAAAAAAAAGAGCTTGGTCAGGGTGAACCCTGGTCGCCGTGCGATCCCACGTTCGCAGACCAACTTATCGGCGGCTGGATGCGTGCCAGCAAAGAGGGTGCTCCTGTGAAGCGTCGAAGTCCACTTTCGATTTCGGCCATGCGCCCTCTTCACCCGACACTATCATGGCTAACCAAGGAGGACATCACGTTCGACCGAAGTGATCATCCCGAACAGCATAAAGTGCGCGTCGTGAATGAGCACGGGAAAGAAGTTTCTTCCGAGGAATTTCTGAGCTTCTTGCAGTCCGAGAACCGCAATCAGGCCATGCGTCTCTGGATTCCCGGTGATAAGGTCGGCCCTCGTGCAAGCGGTATGTTTGTCTATGACGTCGCGATAGACTTCCGGACCCTTTTCAGTGTCTCGCTGAATACGTTCGAACCGGAACTGACCGTCAACACCATCACAAGTTTGAAGGCTGCCGGTTGGCAAGAGAGCACAGACAAGGCTCGATTGGTTTGCCCGGAAGACAGGCGCAAAGAGATCATCCCGGCACTGTCTCACAGTCTTGTCAACTGGCGCGTCACCAGCAATCAGGCACGGACATACAGCCCGCAGAATACACTAGCTTTCGCATTGAGTAGCAATGCGAATCGGCTGGGTGCGGCCATCAGGGCTGAATTGACCGAAGAGAGTGAGTATAGGAGAGCCCAACCCATACTGGACACAATTGATGGCGTGAGCGTCTATACCGCTCTTACTGCCAAGGCTTACATTCCCGGTGTGGTAGCCTCTGCGGACGCACTCGATCAGGCAGAAGCAGACTTGACTGCGCGGCTGCTCGGATATGATTATGATGCCTGAGAAAAAAAACGGCTCCGACGAGTCCTCATTAGCGCGGCTACGGGTTGGGGGGACGGAGGTGCATTACTTTGTGCTTTGTCCTCGGAAATTGTGGTGGTTTTCGCATGGGATGGAGCAGGAACATGTCGGCGGGAACTCGGGGCAAGAAAACGTCGCGATGGGGCAGCTGCTGCACAAGGAGAGCTACCCCGAGCAGCAGCGCAAGGACATTCTGATCGACGATCTGCTGCGGATCGACTTCACCGACGGCGGGGTCGTCCATGAGATCAAGAAGAGCAAAGGCGGGCAGAAAGCCTCGCTCTACCAGCTGCTCTACTACCTGTACTATCTCAAGCACGAAAAGGGCATCGAGACCACCGGCGTCATCGACTACCCGCTGCAGAAGAGGCGCGAGGAGGTCGTCCTCACGCCCGAATACGAGGCCGACATCGAGCGCATCGTCGCCGGAGTCCAGGCGACGCGGGAGCTGCCAACGCCGCCCCCCGTCGCCGCACCCATGACGCTCTGCAAGAAATGCGCCTACCAGGAGCTCTGCTGGGGCTGACGGGCAAGGAGAACAACTGCTCATGCGAAACTACTACGTGCTGTCGAACGGGAGACTGCGGCGCGATGCGAACACCCTCAGCGTCGAGACCGCCGACGGCAAGAAGCGGCCCATACCCATCGAGGACGTCTCCAGCCTCTACCTCTACGGCGAAGTCGACATCAACACCAAGCTGCTCAACTTTCTTGCCCAGAAGCACATTCCGCTCCACGTCTTCAACTACTACGGCTTCTACAGCGGCAGCTACTACCCACGCGAATACCTTCACTCCGGATACATGCTCGTGAACCAGGTCCAGCACTACGCCGACCTGCCGAAGCGTATGGCCCTGGCGCAGGAGCTCGTTCGGGCCTCCGCGCACTCCATACTGCGCAACGTCTCCTACTACAGCAGGCGGCGCGGCGCGGGCGAGGAGAAGGAGCCGACCGGCGAAATCGGCGCAGAGGCACCCGCCACCCAGATCCCGACCGACGAGGACGCTGAAGTCATCGTGGACGCCGCGCTGGAGGTCTCGTCGTGGGCCGAAACATCTGCGGCGGAGCGCGATCCCATCCTGGCCGAGATCGACTTCGACGCGGATGCCCCGCCCCTGGAGCAGCTGTCAAGTTTCGCCCGTAAATGTACCACCCGTTTTCGGCCATGATGCTCCACCGACTTTCGGCCAGAGTGTACCACCTGACGGCGGAAAACTTCTGACAACATGAGTGATCGGTGTCGGATGCGGGGCGCACTGGCCCCGC
>JANXLO010000297.1 GCA_025355115.1 Chthonomonadaceae bacterium | reverse complement strand
CGACTTCTGCCGCCTGCCACTGGAGGCGTGGCAGAACGTTTTTGACCTGAATCTTGTAGGCGGAGTCCTTCTCCCCTGTCAGGTTTTCGGCGAGACGATGCTTGAGGCGGGAAGCGGCAGCATCATCAACATTGCATCGCTGGCGGGCATGACCCCGCTCTCCAGAGTCGTCGCGTACTCGGCGGCGAAAGCGGCTGTGCTGAACCTGACGCAGTTTCTGGCGCGGGAGTGGGCCGAGCGTGGCGTACGGGTCAACGCCCTAAGCCCCGGCTTTTTCCCAGCAGAGCAGAATCGCGCCCTCCTGTTCAAGCCCGATGGCGGCTTCTCCGAGCGGGGCGGACAGATCATCTCGCACACCCCGATGGCTCGCTTCGGCGAGGCTTCCGAACTCGCAGGAGCCGTCATCTGGCTATCCTCCTCCAGTGCCTCCGGCTTCGTCACTGGGCAGAACATCGTCGTAGACGGCGGCTTCTCCGCGACCACGATATAGCCTCCAGTGAACCTTGTGCGAGATTCAACTCGCGACAATCATAAGGAGACTGCCTCGAACAGAAACTACCCTTTTTCCCTGCTTGGATCGATTCACGGACAAAAATCCGAGGCGAGCGCGGAGACCCACACCAGCCAGTGGAAGATGCTCGGATAGGGCTCGCCCAATTCGTCATCATTCATATCAAATACACGCTCGTCATGCGGCCGCACCAGCGCAACGGAGTGCCTCTGTGCACAGCCGATCTTCCAAAGCGGCTGGCCCCACGACTTGCCATCTCCATCCCTGTCGAACAGCTCAATCTCTCGGCGGCTCAAGTAGGCCTCGTCATCCACTACATGGATGCTCTCAAACCGGGAGAATACGGACTGCAATCCAGGGGCCAAGATGCTTATGGTTTCTGCCGACGGCGAAGAAGCACACTCGAATTTTAGAGGGTCCGCGAGCAGTAGTTCGGCTAGTCGTCGGGCCTCCTCGAAAGTCAGACCTGAAATGATCTCTCTTGCCTGTTCGTAATGCTCCTCCCACAGCTCAACTTCATCTTTCTTCGACATGGGCTCTTTCATCTTGCCTTCCACACCGGCGTCAATTCTTCCAGTCGCAGCAACTTGTGCAACAAGGCAGTTGCTTTTGCGAAATTAACAGTAATTTCAGTGATGGGATAGCCGAATGGTTTCGCTAGATTCTCCTTCTACACGTCTCTTCAGGCGGAATTGTAGCATACTTCCCACTCCAACTCATGTGGAATACGAGATGTGAATGCACGACTTCGGAGTCATTCTGCCGAGAATTGGCAAGCGATAATAGCCTGAAAAACGGTTAAACGCGCCAAAAACAGGCAGGAGTTTCAAAACTCCTGTAGAAAATATAGAGAGATGCAGAAAGTACTGCGTTATGGCTTTTGCAATCAAGGCAACACAAAAGGAGATTAGCGTGCGACAAGCCAAACTAAATACCCCCGAAAAACGGGCCAGAGTCGGAGAGCGCATCAAAGTAGCGGCGACTCAGGCTGGTCTGTCGCTTAAGGAACTGGCGGAGGCTTGTGAGACCTCTCCCTCCATGATCTATCAGTATGTGCGCGGCATCACCTCGATCCCGCCTGTCCTAGTAGGCAAGATCGCTGCTGCGACAAGAGTGCACACTGATTTCTTCGATCCTGAGAAAGACGCTCGCTCCATGCTGGCGTTGCCTGCCGACTACGCGGCTCCTGAAGGGGAGACGTCACCTCCTTACCGCAGCGGAGACTCTAACTCCCCGTCGCGCATCGGAACGGAACTCAAGCATCTGTCCGCTCTCGCTGCCGCGCAGAATCATCCGGAGCGAAATAAAGCCGCTTATCGCTCCTCGCTGGAGCAGATGCTCGCGCTCGCACGCGCCTCTAATAACACCAAGCAGGAGGCCACTCTTCTCTGGAAGCTGGCTGACCTCAGAGCGGGCGAGAGTGACTTCACGGGCGCGGAACAAAACTTTCTTACCGCGAGGGAACTGTTTAAAAACGAGGGCTCCGAAGAGCAGCGCGCCATGCTGACGCTGGCACTGGCGGACGCTCATCTGAATCAGGGCAGCTTCGAGACCGCGAAAACCTATCTTGATGAACTCGTTGGAAGCACAGATCCCCTACTGCTCTTCAGCACCTACCTTGAAATAGGGATGCTGCATTTCCGGCAGAACGATCACGCTGGAGCATTGACCAATTTCTGCAAAGCCGCTGAATATCTCGAGCAGACGGATCCGGAAAAACGCGATCCGAGAGCATTCCTCTCGCTAATAGGCAATCTCGCTGACATAGTCCGAGCTGCCGGGCATTACGAGGAGGCGGTGCTCCTCTGGAGCCGCTGTCTTCAGCAGGCGACCACCGAGCGCAAAGCGGATGCTTTCCTGGAGTCCATTCTCGAAATCGCGCAGTGCTGCACCATCATGGGCCGATACAGTGAAGCAAGGCAACGTCTGGAACTTGCCTCCGTGCTGGCAGGGTTTCTCTTCGAGGATGAGGCGCGGCTTAGCATAGCGCGGGCAATGCTCGCCGACGTGCTGGTGACCCTGGGCTATATGGACTCCGCCAGAGAGAACGCCAGAGCGGCCATGAAGATCGCCAACAAAGTGGGAGCCGCCCGCCCGACGATCGTCGCTGCTCTCGCACTTGGAGAGGCGTATCTGGCAGCAGGGCAGTGGCGCGATGCTCTTGAGTTCACTCAGGAGGCGCTTGACGAGGCGAAGACGTCTAAGCGCACACGTGAAATGTCTCAGATCAGAGAGCTGCGTTGTCGGGCCTGGCTGCGCAAGGAAGAGGAGACTCGCTCGGCAAAGGATGTCAGGGGGGCCAACGATGCGCTCAACCAGGCGTTCAGCGAGGCGTCCGCCTCCCAGGAGTTCGCGAACAGAGCCGATTCCATCGCGGAGCAGGTAGCTGCGCATCTGGCGATGGCGCGATGCTACTTCCGCAAGGAGGACGCAAGCTCCGCTGAGAAGGAAGCTCATGCCGCGCTCGAGTTGACTGCCCATGGCGGCGTCGGTCTTCACCGCCTGCTTGGCGATCGCGCCGACAGCCTTCCCGTGCTCCTACTTTCGCCTGAGATCGATCTGCCCCAGCTGTTTGCCAATCGCAAAGTTGATAATGAGAAAATACAGTTCTTTCAATT
>JANXLO010000288.1 GCA_025355115.1 Chthonomonadaceae bacterium | reverse complement strand
ATCGCGAAAGGGACGTCGAGGATACGTGCGAGGGTCTGAGCGAGGAGGGTCTTCCCAGACCCGGTTGGGCCGATCAGTAGGATGTTGCTCTTCTGGAGCTCCACATCGCCTTCAGGGGAGTTGACCCGTTTATAGTGGTTGTAGACGGCGACGGAGAGCATGCGCTTGGCGCGCTCCTGGCCGATCACATACTGATCGAGGATCCGGTGAATCTCCTTGGGCCTGGGGACTTCCCCGGCGGAGAAGAGGTGATGTTTCTCCGGCTCCCCGACCTCCGAGCGGATAAGATCGTTGCACATCTCGACGCAGTCGAGACAGACGCCGCCGTACTTGCCGACGATCAGCTTCTCCACCTGACCCTGTGCTTTGCCGCACAGCAGACAGCGGTTTTCCACCCGATCATATCCCCTTAACAAAGTCGTCCCCCTGCAGGTTCTATGCTATTTTTTGCGTTCGCCGCGCTCCGATATTTTGTCGATGAGACCGTATTCCAGGGCTTCCTGGGACGACATGAAGTAGTCTCGATCCATGTCCCGCCGCACCTTCTCATGAGGCTGCTTGGTGTGGTGCACGATGATCTCGTTGAGCTTCTCATGCATCCTCACCATCTCCTTGAGGCGAATCTCCGCGTCCTGCACAGTGCCCTCATAGCCGCCCGAGACGGCATGGATCATGATTCGTGCGTTGGGCAAAGCGTACCGTTTACCCTCTGCGCCGCCTGCCAGTAAAACGGCTCCCATAGAGGCCGCAAGCCCCACACAGATCGTCGCGACATCGCATTTGATCATCTGCATCACGTCGTACATCGCCAGCCCTGCCGACACGCTGCCGCCTGGACTGTTGATATAGATGTCAATATCGGCGTCCGGGTCTTCCTTTTCGAGGAAGAGCAGTTCCGCTATGACCAGATTGGCCAGATGGTCCGAGATCGGCTCGCCGATGAAGACAATGCGATCCTTTAGCAGGCGCGAGTAGATATCGTAGGCGCGCTCGCCCCGCGCACTCTGCTCCACAACCATCGGAATCACATTGGAAGGCGGACGAAAAAGGCGTTCCATGTTGCTATCTCCTCCCGTGGGCGATTGAGTTTCGCCCCGGGCTATTCGGTCTCTTCGGTGTCACCAGCAAGCTCTTCGGGATCGGGCGCCGTATCCTGGACGACCTCGTTCAGTGTGTTGTTCGCGAACAGGAAGTCATGCAGGCGAAGCTGGATGAGTGCGTTCGCGACCTGAAGCCGGCGGCGGGCATCGGTTCGATACGCGAGATCTTGCTCTTCAGTCAGTGCGCCTGCACCGACCATGCGGTCGAATTCGGCCTCGATGTCCTCGTTGCTGGCCTGCAGACCCTCCTGAATGGAGATGTCGCGCAGAGCGAGAAGCGTTCGAATCTTCACCTCGGACTCCAGGTAGAGCTGCCCCTGATGCTGCTCCGCCGTCATGCCGACGCGCGCCAGATACATCTCATACGACATCTTGCCGTTCTGGAGCTGATAGCCAAGCTGCTGAAGTTTGTCACGCACCTCATCGCGAATCAGAACTTCCGGAAAATGTACTTCGGACTTCTCGAGGATGGCTTCCAGAATGCGCTCCTCCGCCATCTCGTTGGACAGTCGAATGGCGTCCGCCTCCAACCGCTCCTTCATCATTTTGCGGAACTCTTCCACGGTCTCCGACCCGGACACCTGCATCGCGAATTCGTCATCGAGCTCCGGCAGCTTTTTCGCGCTGATGCTCTTCAGAGAGACGGTGAAGGAGGCTTTCTTGCCTCTCTTGTCCTCTTCGTCAAAATCCTCGGGGTAGGTCAGCTCGAAACTGCGCTCCTCATCGGGCATCATGCCGAGAATCGCTTCGTCATATCCCGGAACATTGTTGCCCATCTGGACGAGCTGCCGGCGAACGGGCGTCTCATCCTCCTCGGCGCCCTCAATCTTCACCTGGTTTTCGACGATCAGCATGTCACCGGCCTCGATGCCACGGTCCGTCACGCGCTCCAGCTTGGCGCGCTCTCCGCGCAGTATCTCGATGCGGGCATCGATCATCGCGTCCGTGACATTGAATATCGGCTTCTCTACCGTCAGCCCGGTATACTCGCCAAGAGTTACCTGAGGCTCCAGCGGCACATTGGCCTTGTAGCTGTAGGGCTTCTTGTCCTCGATCTCGCCCGCGTCGATCTCGGGATCACGGAACGGCGTCAGACTCTCCTCCTCGATCGCCTTCGGGTATGTGTCCCGAACTATTTTTTCGAGGGCATGACGGCGGACGCGCTCGGTGTCCACAAATCGCTCCACGAGGGCACGCGGCGCTTTGCCGGGACGGAAGCCAGGGACGTTGGCATAGCGTCCAAACTCACGGAACGCGCTGTCGAAGGCGCGGGAGACCTGCTGCTCATCCACTTCGACAGTCAGCACGACAGTGCAGGGGTCGGTCTGCTCGGCGGTAACCTGCATAACGGTAGAAATTCCTTTTTTGAGAGTGGTGTGGGGTATGACGGTGTAATTTTATCGCTTACAATGCGGCCTTGACGGAATCCTGCCAGCCGCTCGATTGGCCGAGCGCGGCAGGCTCGCAACGGGCT
>JANXLO010000260.1 GCA_025355115.1 Chthonomonadaceae bacterium | reverse complement strand
CGGGCGGGCCTGCAAATTGCAGTGAAGTTCATGACCCGCCACCTATGCGCCGCCGTAGGGAGAACCTGAAAGTGGATAACCTTAAAATAGACAACATCGAAGAGACTCAGCCCAAGTCGAACGGACGCCGAAAATTCCTGTCTTCGCTGGCCAAGATTGCCTGTGCGGTCGGGATAGGGGCGGCTCTGGACTCGCAGCCCGCCATCGCGGAGGCGATGCCTGCGTCACCCGCGCAAAGCGGCTGGCCGTCGCAGTTCGATATCGCTTCACTCACGCCCAAATGGAATCCCCGTGAAATGCCCAAGCCTGGCGACAAAATTCACGAGTTTAACATCGAGATCACCATCGAGAAGATCGAGATCCTTCCGCTCGAGGAGCATCACTTCTATACGTTCAACAAGACGCTGCCCGGCCCGGAAATCCGCGTCAAGGAGGGTGATTGGGTCAAGGTCAATCTGACCAACAAGACCCACGACTTCCATACCATTCATTGGCACGGCATCTACGTCCCTTGCGAGATGGACGGCGTGCCGCTGGGAACGCAGTATCCGGTGGGATATAACCAGACGTTCACATATCTGTGGAAGGCGCAGCCTGTCGGGACGCATTTCTATCACTGCCACAACATGACCAACATGCACATTCAGGCGGGACTCTACGGCTCACTCATCATCGAGCCGGCGGAGGAGGACATCGTCCAGAAGACGTTCCCCTACGAGCGGGACTACACGCTCATCCTCTCGGAGGTGGACACGGACTTCCTGCGCGAGCAGATGAACACGATGCTGGCGATGGGGACGACGATGGACGCCATGAACGGCTCCACGAAGCTGATGTCCAAAATGAACGGGCACATGATGGGGTGGTTCGCGAGCAAAGAGGAGTTCACGAAGGCCGTCAAGGGCGGCTGGGTTCCCCCTTATCACCGCAGCCGCACCGGGCCGGCGATGAGGGTCGAGCCTAACTTCTTCCTCATCAATGGCAGACCCTATCCGATGACGGAGCACATGCACATCAAGCGCGGCGAGACTATCCGCGTTCGACTCATTAACACCGGCATCCTCCTGCACAACATGCACCTTCACGGGCACGACTTCTGGCATGTCTGTCACGACGGCTCGCCGCTCGCTACGCCGGTTCGGATGAATACAGTCCCGGTCTTTCCCGGCAGCACGGACGACATCATCATTCATGGCACCAATCCCGGCGGCTGGCATTTCCACGATCACAGCGACATCAGCCTGATGAACAACGGCATCTCGCCCGGCGGCATGATGACGATGCTGATGTATGAGGACGCCGAGGAGGCGGGCTTCAAATTCAAGGAGATCATCGCGACGGACTCGTAGTCCCGCCGGCTACGAGGCCCCATGTCAGGCAAGACCATATCGACTGGCAAGACGACTCAGGAAGAAGGAGACAGGGATTGAAGATGAATCGAAATGGAGCGGCGCTGCTGGCGTTGGCCGCAGCGCTCCTTCCCGGAGCGGCGCTAGGACAGGCGCAGCAGACGCCCATACCAGAGCAACCTAGCATATCTCCGCAGATCGAATTCGACGGCACTGGCATTGGGACGCTCGAGTACCACTCGCCGCGAATCGTCCTGCTCAATGGCGAACGCTCCAGCAACAGCCGCATCAATCTGTCCGACTCGGCGCTGCTGGTGGGGATCGCGGAGCGGCTAGCCAAGAAGGGCGGCATAGGCAGCTTCGTCGCAGGGCTGACATCGACGGAATCGAGCCGCTCGCCGAGCGGCACCGATGCGTTTTTGCATCAGCTCTACCTGAACGTTCAGACCGCCAAAATCGAGGGCACCATCGGACGGACGGACATCGGGACGCGCCTCGTCGACTTCCCGACCCTGCGCGGCGACGATCTGAACGAGTTCGTCAACGTGCTCGATCCGTTCTCCGACGGCAGCAACGTACAGGAGCATCGGTATAGCAATCAGGCGACGGTTGTGCTGCACCCTGGTCTGCGCTCGTCGGTGAACAGATC
>JANXLO010000221.1 GCA_025355115.1 Chthonomonadaceae bacterium | reverse complement strand
GGCCGGCGAGGCCGGCGCCGATCATGCCGCCGATGGTTCCGATGTCGGGGGTGCCCAGCAACATCGAGGCTAGTGAGACGACGTAGACTCCCACATCCAACAAGGCTCCTCCGCCCAGATGGGGATCGAACAGACGGCTCTTAGGATCGAAGCCAGCCCGGAAACCGAAGTCCGCTTCCACCATCCGCACACGGCCGATCTCACCGGCCTTCAGCAGTTCTCGCAGCTGAGTCATCAGCGGGAAGAAGCGGCTCCACATCCCTTCCATGAGAAAAATTTTCTGCGATCGAGCCATCTCGACGACTTCCTCGGCCTCGGCGGCGTTCAGCGTGAACGGCTTCTCGCACAGAACAGGCTTTCGTGCCTTGAGAGCCAGAAGGCAGTGCTCTTTATGAAAGGGATGCGGGGTGGCGACATAGATTGCGTCTACCTCGGGGTCCGATACCAGCGCCTGGTAGCTGTCGTGCCGATGGGGCGCGTCGAACTGCGCGCCGAAAGCCTCCGCCTTGTCGTGATCGCGGGAACCGACCGCCACCAGCCGGGCGTCCTTCGCATCCTTTAGTCCCTCTGCAAAAGACCGGGCGATCGAGCCTAGCCCCAGAATTCCCCACTGTAACATCGTCGCTCCTTTGCTGAAATCCTCGCGTATAGTTGCATCGCCGGCAATCTGGCGAGTTCACCGCTGCCTCTCGCGCTATCCCGCGCTCAAATGGAGTAGTCTCCGTCGGGCCTGGCCGCTGTACCGAGAGGTGGGATGCTGCTTACGATCATGCCAGCGCCGACAGTTGAATTGGTGCCCTCGTCGATCAGGATCAGGCTGCCCGTGGTCCGGTTGCGGCTGTAAGGGTCGAAGACGAGCGGCTGAGTGGTGCGGACAGTGATGCGGGCGATGTCGTTCATCCTGACTTCTTTGTCGTCGTAGATTTTCTCGAGTGTACTGATGTCGAGCTTGTACTTGATCTCTTTGACGATGCAGCGCACCTCTTTGGTCGTATGTTTGACCGCGTACCGCACGTTCTGGGCAAGCTTGCTGTCGCCCATCCAGCAGACCATCATCTCGATGTCCTGTGAGACCTGCGGGTACTCGCTCTCTCCGACGATCATATCTCCACGACTGATGTCGATTTCGTCCTCCAGGGTCATCGTTATGGACATCGGTGCAAAGGCCTGGTCGTGGCTCTCGCCCTGTGTGTCCATTGATTTGATGCGGGAGACGAGACCCGACGGCAGTATTCGGACGGCATCGCCCTTCCTGAATACGCCGCCAGCGATCCGGCCCGCGTAGCCCCTGTAGTCATGGTGCTCCGTCGCTTGAGGCCGAATGACATACTGGACGGGCAGTCGAGTCTCCGTGAGGTTCAGGTCGCTGCTGATGTGCGTGGTCTCAAGAGCGGAGAGCAGGGTCTGCCCGTCGTACCAGTCCATGTTCCGCGACTTCTCTACTACGTTGTCGCCGAGCAGGGCGCTGATGGGAATGAAGCGGACGTCCACGACGTCAAGCCCGGCCGCGAACGCATCGAAGTCGCGGCGGATGCTCTCGAAGACCTCCTCGCGAAAATCGACCAGATCCATCTTGTTGACGCAGACGACGATATGGGGTATCCGCAGCAGACTGGCGATGATCGCATGCCGGGAAGTCTGCTCTATGACGCCCTTGCGCGCGTCAATGAGGATGATCGCGAGGTTCGCAGTCGAGGCTCCCGTGACCATGTTGCGCGTGTACTGGATATGGCCGGGCGTATCGGCGATAATGAATTTGCGCTTGGGGGTGGCGAAATAGCGGTAGGCTACATCTATCGTGATGCCCTGCTCACGCTCCGCCCGCAACCCGTCGGTGAGAAGGGCGAGATTGACGTGCTCGTCGCCGCGCTTCTCCGAGGTGGCCTTGATCGCGTCGTACTGGTCGTCGAAAATGGATTTGCTGTCGTAGAGCAGGCGTCCGATGAGCGTGCTTTTGCCGTCATCCACGCTGCCTGCCGTGGTGAAGCGCAGAAGCTCCATATCGAGGTAGCCGGAGCTGGAGAACTGCTCTTCAGTCTGCGTCTCGTTGGGAGTAAGATCGGGTGCTTCGGATGCCGGAGTGGAAGTCGCCATTAGAAATATCCCTCTTTTTTGCGGTCTTCCATTGCGGCTTCCGACCGTTTGTCGTCCGCGCGATTGCCGCGCTCCGTGGTTCGGACGGCGGCGACCTCCTGGATAATCTCCTCCATCGTGCTTGCCGGAGAGAGGATCGCTCCGGTGTTGGTCATGTCGCCTATGGTTCTGAATCGCACTTGATAGCTTCGAACCGCCTCGCCCGGCTTGAGCGCGACGAACTCCGATTTCGCGAGCAGCACGCCGTCCCGGTCGATGCAGTCGCGCTGATGGGTGAAGTAGAGACTTGGCATCTCGACCTGTTCACGATAGAGATACTGCCAGACGTCCATCTCCGTCCAGTTGCTGATGGGGAAGATGCGGAAGTGCTCGCCGATATGCTTCTTGCCGTTGAAGAGGTTCCATAGTTCTGGCCGCTGGTTCTTCGGATCCCACTGCCCGAACTCGTCGCGGTGCGAGAAGAATCGCTCCTTGGCGCGGGCCTTCTCCTCATCTCGCCGCCCGCCACCGATTGCGGCGTCCGCCTTAAGCTCCTCGAGCGCGGCAAGGAGCGTGACGGTCTGGAGGACGTTGCGGCTGGCGTTAGGGCCTCTCTCTTCGACGGCATGGCCCGCGTCGATGGAGTCCTGGACGTAGCGCACGAGCAGCTTGGCCTCTATTCGCTCGACCCACCTGTCGCGGTAGGCAAGCGTCTCGGGGAAGTTATGGCCGGTGTCGATGTGGAGCAGGGGAAAGGGGATCTTCGCGGGCCAGAACGCCTTGCGGGCCAGATGACTGAGGATAATGGAGTCTTTGCCCCCGGAAAACAGCAAGACGGGCCGTTCAAACTGTGCGGCAACCTCGCGGAGAACGAAAATGGATTCGGATTCCAGCTCTTTGAGGTGAGTTAAGCGATACGAATTCATTGGGATACCAGACAAACGGCTTCCAGGCCGAACGCGCCGATGCCGCCGAA
The DNA here is from genome assembly GCA_025355115.1 of Chthonomonadaceae bacterium. Taxonomy (GTDB): domain Bacteria; phylum Armatimonadota; class Chthonomonadetes; order Chthonomonadales; family Chthonomonadaceae; genus JANXLO01. Next base: position 4,324 of record JANXLO010000221.1, on the reverse strand, counting down.
AATTCTGTCGAGCGAACTCGCCAGTCCACTCATTATACCTCCAAAACTCGCGCGCCTTCGGACAGTAGCTTGCTCCAGCAGTTGAGTTGGAGCAATGAGTATTTTTCAATGGCACAGAGAATTTGTTTACTGAGACTGTGACAGCGAGCTTTTGACTCGCATTCTATTTGGTTTCGTTGTCCTGGAGGCAGCGATAGTGCTTTTCAGAGAATCTGAGGCGTCAGTGCCGGGAGAAGGCAGTTGTCGCATCAGTACTTGAAGCAGTTGCGTGTGCTCTTCGGATAGGTCCGCGCGGGCACCGCCGGTGCTCCAGAGAAGCTCGGCCAGACGAAGGAGCGATTGACAGTTATCATTCCGCTCCTCGGGGTTCAACTCCCTGGCAAGAAACCGGAGGAGACAAGTCTCTATGGCCTTTTGATATCTGCCTGCCCAGTACCAGTTTGGCTCGAACACTCGGCTCAGTGGAGCCAGGCACCCTACGTCCCCCAAGTTCGCCAAGAGCATGGCCGCTCGCACTCCTGCCTTCCTTCCGGCGGGGCTCTTCTCCGTGATGATCTCCGACGCCGTGAACATCGCCCTGAAGCCGCGCGAAAGCAGAGACCAGGGAGTGCGCGAGTCGGGCTGTGCCTGCGAGGCGATCTGCGCGAGCGCGTCCGCAGCGTAGGCGATCGGGGTGCGCTCCAGCCAATTCCGCACGTAAGGACTGGTGTAGACGTCCTCATTGGCAAGCCAATAGCGCAGGGTCTCTATCTCGTCTTTATGCCCTGGCTGAGGAGCTGGCTTTTTAGCGGCACGATCGCCCCGGTCGCTCATCGTGCCGCCCGATTTCCGAGAAGGAGGTCCCGTCTCATTTCGCGGGATGAGACAGGTATTTCTCGAACCACTCTGCCATTGTTGGAAGTTCCATCTCGATGCCGGGCCAGCCATGCCCTTTGCCGGGACGCGATTCCAAACGATGCGGAACTTTGAACTCCTCCAGCTTTGCCATAAAGATTTGTGATTGCTGAATGGGAACAAGCGTGTCGGCTTCGCCGTGAATGATCAGCGTCGGCGGCGTCTTCGCGGAGACGCCGTAGATGGGGGAGATGGTGCGGGCCAGCCGCTCCGTGTCCTCTGAGAGGGTCTTGTCGGTGACGCCGAACGCGGGCCAGTAGCCTTTTAGCGTGGAGATTTTCATGGCGTTCGCGCCTGCCTGCCCGTAGTTCAGAAAGTCGGTCGGCGGGAAGAAGACGGCGACGGCCTGCACCGCGCTGCTGACGCGATCGACCGGATCCGGGGCAGTGGGAACGCCCTCCGTCCCGTAGGCTGCGATCATCAGCGAGAGATGCCCGCCCGCGCTGCCTCCTGAAATCCCCAGACGGTTGGGGTCGACGCCGTAGTCCGCTGCATGGAAGCGGATGAAGCGGACTGCACGATTGATATCCTGAACGATCTCAGGCACCGTGAATTTCGGCTGGCTGCCGTGCACCACCTCGAACACTGTCTCGCCCCGATCCGTATAGACTTTAGCCAAGCCTGGATTGATGCCCTCGTGGGTGGAGAACCAGCCTCCGCTCACCAGAAAGATCACGCCGATGCCATTGGGCTTCGCAGGCTTGAAAACATCCATCGTCAGCGCGACTCCCAGTTTGTGCTGGTAGATGACGTCGCGGACGCGGGTCGGCTCAGCCTGCTGGCTATGGGCGAGGGGGCAGGCGACCAGCAGTAGCCAGACAGCCATCAATTTACTCAGTCGTTTCATCGTCATTGTCTCCTTGACATATTGTTTTGCAGCTTCAGTTCTCTAAAAGCTCATTTGGGCTCCAACGCGCCCTCATAACGCACGAAAGCCGACACATCGCGGTAAGTTTTTGCTACCGGGATGCCCTGTTCAGGTCCCAGAACGCTCACCACTTTGGACAGGCTATCGGAGGTGAGGCCGTTTGGGGCGGTGACCGTGACCTGAATACGGTCTGTCAGGGCCTGTCCGGTGCGCGGATCGACGAGATGCGAATAGCGATGTCCGCCGATTTCCACAAACTGCTCCGTATCCCCGGAGGTGGAAATCGCTCGATTGGAGAATAGTAGCACTGGCGCCTGCGGACTCTTCGCGGCATTGGCCACCTGCACCTTCCAGCCGGTTTCGCCGGGGGGCGGGCCGCTGACCACGATGTCGCCTCCCGCTTCCACCAGAGCGCGAACGACGCCATAATGCTTCAGCACTTCCTGAGCGCAGTCGTCGGCATAGCCTTTGCCGATTCCGCCCAGGTCGAGCTTCATGCCGGGGACCAGCAGCCGGACGGTTCGCCTGCGAGAATTCAGCTCCATCTTGCGCCAGCCGACAAGAGCGCGCGCCTGTTCGATCTCCTCAGGCAGAGGCAAAATATGGGTCTTGCGGGCTTTGCGCCAGAGCGCGATGAGCGGGCCGCATGTGGCGTCAAAGGCCCCCTTGCTCCGCTCTGCGACTTCATAGGAGCGTTGCAGCACCTGAAAGAGATCGCGGCTGACTGGAACCGGTGGGCCGCCCGCCTTCGCGCAGAGCCGCATCAGTTCGCTGTCTGCGCGGTAGTCGCTCATGATGGTGTCAAGCGCCGCGAATCGCTCGAACGCGGCGGCGCAGGCGCGCTCCGCTGTGCCCTGATCGGGCGCATAGACTATCAGCCGGACATCCACGCCCATATGGTACTCGGTATAGGTGTACCGCGTTAGGGACGGTTCGTCCATGCGGCGGAGCGCCGACGCAGACATAGTTCGCGCGATGATGGCGCAGAGAGAAAGGGAAATCAGTAATTTGAACAATCGCATTTCAGCATCCAACCAGCGGCCAGGATCGGAGCGCCCGCTCCGTGTGAGGGCCCTATTCGCCGCGCTGACGGCAGGCATTTCGGTTGTCTGTATTGTACCCTTTGGCCCCGGAACGTCGCATGCCCGCGCCGACTCGCCGCAGAAGCCCAAAGGCCGCGTAGTGGAAAAGGAGGGACCCCCCGCCGGGTCAGGCAAACCGGTTCCGCCCTCCGCGCAGGCCGGGTCGGCGCTCAAAGCCTACTCTCAGACTCTGCCTGGCTCAGTCGTCAAAGTCGATATGATGCCCATCCCGTCCGGCTTTTTGATCGATGCCGGAAAAATGAAAAGCGTCAAGCCGTTCTGGATCGCGAGCACCGAAATGACCTGGGAGGCCTATGATGTCTTCCTCGCGAGCGGCCCTCCCTCTCCCGCCTACGACCAGACGGCTTTTCCAGTGGACGCGATTGCGCGACCTAGTAAATCCTATATTTTGCCTGATCTCGGCTGGGGGCATCACGGCTATCCGGCAATCAACGTCAGCATCCTCTCCGTTACTATGTACTGCCGCTGGCTATCGGCGCAGACAGGAAAGAAGTACCGCCTGCCCACCGACACGGAGTGGGAGTACGCCTGTCGTGCCGGCGCCTCCAATGCCAAGCCTCTCGCGCCCCTCCTGCTCGGCAAAACGGCCTGGTACGCGGCCAACAGCGAGGGCAAGACGCACCCCGTCGGAAAGAAGCTCCCCAACGCGTGGAAGCTCTACGACATGCAGGGCAACACAGGCGAGTGGGCGACGGACGCCGAGGGCAAGCCCGTCCTGTGCGGCGGGGCGTTCAACGATAAGGCCGAGCTTCTCGTTCCCACCACGCGCCGCCGACAGACGCCCGCCTGGCAGGCCACAGATCCACAGCTTCCCAAAAGCCGTTGGTGGCTGGCGGACGGCAAGTTCATCGGCTTCCGCATCGTCTGCGAGCCTTAATTTACTGATCTTGAGAAGCGACAACGAAGGAGAGATTCATGACGGATTCTAATAATCGAGTAGTGGCGGCGACGCGACGCGAGTTTATGCAGACGACGACCGCGACCGGGGCGGCCTTGCTCGCGAGCGGGAGCTATGCCTTTGGACAGGGCCCAAGACGCATCAGAGTGGGTCTCATCGGCTGCGGCGGGCGCGGCACGGGAGCGGCGGCGGACACCCTGGCGGGCGATCCCAACGTCGTGCTGATGGCGATGGGCGATGTCGTGAAGTCGCAACTCGACAGCAGCCTCAAGACGCTCAAAGCGCAGGAGGGGCTTGGAGCGCGTGTGGAGGTTACGCCAGAGAACCAGTTTGTCGGCCTTGATGCTTATCAGAAGGTAATTGACAGTGGCGTCGATGTGGTGCTGCTGACGGCACCTCCCGGCTTTCGGCCCCAGCATATCAAAGCGGCGGCGGCGGCGGGCAAACATATCTTCGCCGAGAAGCCTATGGGGACCGACGCGGCGGGAGTGCGCTCCGCTCTCGAGGCGGTCAAGGCGGCGCAGTCGAAAGGCAAATGCTTCGTTTCCGGCTTCTGCTATC
>JANXLO010000192.1 GCA_025355115.1 Chthonomonadaceae bacterium | reverse complement strand
TGGAGTCCGCCGCGCCGCTCTCCCCGAGTTCCCCCATAGCTCCACTTGCTCCCGCCGCACCCGATGGGCTTCTCAGAGAGAGGAGTCTATTGGCTGACCCACTTCCTGATCCGCCTCCGAATCCGCCTCGGCCAAATCCGGGCGGCCCCTGGGGGCCAGCCGCGCCATTGTCTGCCTTGGACACCAGGCTGCCGTCATTAAGTTGCGGGAACGGGGATGCGACGATGTCGGGGGCAACGATGGGGCGCGGCAAATAGAGCGGCTGGTAGAGATCCTGCACGAAGGAGATAGGCCGCCCCGACACGAGGGAGACCCGCACGCCCTTCCAGTCTTCGTCGGAGGTGTTCTCTACCATCGCCCAGCCTTGCAGGTAGGGTTTTCCAAGCGGTTTGTCGGCGGCAGTCCCGCCGAGCATCAGCCGATAGCTCATCTTCCAGAGCGGGGCCTCCATCACATAGCCCACCCGGACATCCCGCTTGCCCGCGTCCGCGAAATGAAGCGTGACCTGCCTCCGCTGATCGTCCGCCGTGGAGGCGAGAGTCGTAAGCGCCTCTCTGAACTCTTTGTTCAGCCGTTCATCGAGCAGCTTCATGCTCGTCACTGTGTCGAGGCGCAGACTGACAAGGCTGTCGTCTGTCAGCAGGTTCAAATACTGAACCGAACTGACCTTTCCATCGACGGTGATCTGCCTCTGCTCCACTCCCATGATCTGACCGGTGACAGCGGGCTTGCCCGCAGTTTCAACCATGATTCGTGTCCCGCGCAATCGGCTGAGTATCTCCTGCTGGCTGATATTCTGGGTCAAATCCACCGCGAAGGAGTGCAGAGTGTGACCAATCGGGTCACGAGCCGCATAGGTAGCGGGCAGCACCTGCCCCTGTCGGTCGATCAGCACCATCGATTTGAGGATATCGTTGATCTGCGCGACTCGAAACAGCAGCGGCACAGTTGCATCTCCATCGATGGTGCCCCCGCGCTCGGTGTAGGCCACGCCGCTGGTGAACAGCGCGACACGGCGCACCGGCAAGGTGCTGGATGGCGCGGGAGGCGCCTGCGCAAACGCGGGAAAGGCCCCGCAGAGAACTGCGATAATCGTCAGTGTCTTTTTCATATAGTTGTGTCATCCATTCAGTGGACTGCCCATTGCAGCGAGGCAGCCGCATGTACTGGGATTTAGATCTTCCAGCCCCGATTAAGGTTACCCGATGGAGCGATCGGATTGGCAATCCGATCTGGCGGAAACGCAGCTTCTAATCCAAGCCGACATGCGACTCCCTGTTCTTTCATCTGAATTTCATGTTCAGGCCGTAAACTGCACGAAGCGTATGAAGCCCCTTCTCTTGCAGCAGGGCAGCACTCTAACCAGCCTCTTATCCAACGATTGGAGCGTCATTTTCGTGAAAACCATCGCCAGACTCACTCTCATTTTTTCAGCCGTCGCCCTCACTACTCTCGGTGTCACTGCACTGATGCAGCATCGGGCAAGCGGCCAGGCTCCCGTTGCGATGCACGGCCCGCAGCTTATCGCCGCTGAGGGATACAGTCCGGAGGTCAAAATCGAGGTTCGCGACGGCTATCGGTACATCAGCTCGAACGGCATACCCGACCACCCGACTGGAAGATTCCCCAACTCGGGAAATCCGAACTCCATCTCTCCCCAGAGCTATCACTACCGCGCCACTCTAACGCCGAAAATAGCGGACAGACCGACCGCAACGAGAATATTTGGCGTCGCGATCAACGGAGTGCCCTTCGATCCCGGAACGGCGGAGCTGTGGAACGGAAACTTTCAATGGCACTACGAAGCCCTCTCCGGCCTTCTCTTCTCGCAGGGCGGCCTGGGAGTCGACGAGAATCTGGCGCATGTACAGCCGAACGGCGCCTACCACTATCATGGCCTGCCGATGGGCCTGCTCAAAAAAATGGACTACAAAAGGAGAATGGCGCTCGTCGGCTATGCAGCGGATGGCTTCCCCATCTACGGGCCTTTCGCCTACTCCAGCCCGAACGACGCCTCGACCCCTCTCAAAATGCTCCGCTCCAGCTATCGGCTCAAGAGCGGCAATCGTCCCGGAGGCGCCGATGGTCCCGGGGGCGCACACGACGGCTCTTTCGAGCAGGACTACGAATATCGAGTTGGCCTCGGCGATCTGGACGCCAGCAACGGGCGCGAGGGCATCACGCCTGAATACCCCAAAGGCACCTACTACTACGTCATTACGGGCGGCTGGCCCTTCGTTCCCCGGCAAGTGCGAGGCACCCCGGACAGCAGCTTCTCGCAGGGAAGACCGGGCGGCCCAGGAGGTCCGGGTCGTCCCAGAGGGCCAGGAGGACAGCAGGGAGGCGGTCAGGGGTTCGGCCCTGGTGGACCAGGGGGCGGAGGGCCAGGCGGCTTTGGGGGCCCCGGGGGCCCGATGGGCCCTCCCCCTGGGTTTGTCCCTGGTGATCTGCTGGGTGACTATCTCGGGCTGACCAAGTCTCAAAGGGAGAAGCTCGACAGGCTCATGAAGACGGTCTCGGCACTGCGGAGTGAAAACTTTGCGATCCCGGCCTTCACCAAGCTAAAGCTGACCAACGATCAAATTTCCAGGATTGCCGGCGGAGCGAAGGCGAAAGATGTGCTGACCACAGCGCAGAAAAAGGTAATGGCGGCCAATATGCGCCCCCAGTTCAGAGGGCCGGATGGGCCAGGGGGTCCGGGCGGGCCAGGAGGACAGCAGGGAGGCGGCCCCGGCAGTCCTGATGGCCCACCGCCTGGGGAGTAGCAAGAGATGCATGGCCGTCAACTCTGTTCCCTCATATTTGTGCTCTGTGCTCTGGCGGGGCTCGCGGCTCCTGCCAGAGCGCACGACCCTGCGCTGTCCGGCATTCGAATTCTCTACCGTAAAGGCGATGTCGTAGTCTGTGTTATGACGCACCTCAGCCGACTGAAGCTGGCCGAAAAGTGTGTCAGCACTAGCATGACGACGGTGGAGATCGACACGGCAATTCGCCGCCGCCTGCACCTTCACTTCGGCAATGCCGCGCTGATCCCAACTACTGGCACTGTCATCGAAGACATCGGAAGCGACTATTTGTCGTGGCAAACCGTCATTTCTACCCCTGAAGGCAGGTGCCTTGCAACCTCCCGGCTCTATGAGGAGGATCCAGCGTCCAGCACTGTAGTCAGCGTCGTCCGTGATGGCCAAGCCGTGGAGGAGACTCTGCTGGACGCCGCCCATCCCGATATGAGCGGGCAGCGACCTGCGGAGGTGAATAATCGCGATCCACAAAACAGCCTGTCGCGAACGCTTGCCGCGCATCAGATCACGCCCTGGGCGGCGTTGGCCGTGTTTGGCCTGGCTTTTCTTTTTGGTGCGTTGCATGCCCTTTCTCCAGGGCACGGCAAGACGGTCGTGGCGGCCTATCTTGTCGGCTCGCGCGGCACAGTGCGCCATGCCATTCTGCTCGGCGCTGTCGTCACGCTCACCCATACCGCAGGCGTCTTTGCGCTCGGCCTGCTGACTCTCTCCGCCGAGCAGTTTTTCGTGCCTGAACGCCTCTATCCGATTCTCAGCGTTCTCTCCGGTGGGACCGTGGCGTGCGTGGGATTGGGCCTGATGTGGTGTCAATCGCGAGCTCCGGCGGATAAAAGTGAAAGAGCAGGCAGAGGCGAAGACCTTGACGGAGATGGAGCGTCGGTGCTTCCTGACAGCGCGTCCGTTTCAATGCGCCGCCTCATTGCACTGGGCATGTCCGGCGGCGCGCTTCCCTGCCCTTCCGCGCTGGTAGTCATGCTCAGCGCGATCGCCATGCATCGACTGGCTCTCGGTCTCGCCCTGATCATCGCGTTCAGTCTGGGCCTCTCTGTCGTCCTCATCGGCCTCGGACTGCTCGCGATCAGGTTTAGCGGCGCGCTGGAGCGACTGCCAGTGAGCAGGCGACTTTTGGGACGTCTTCCGACGATCAGCGCCGCAGCCGTTGCTCTTCTCGGGCTGCTGATGGTCTTTCAGGCTCTGAGCGGGCGCGGCTTCTGAAAACGTTGAGCGAAGCGGCTTGACATCTCCTGTCTGCTTATGGTATATTTTGACGCTGGCTGGATCAGAAGTCAGTTTTTTTTATGTCTGACGCGGCGGCATGCTGCGGACGGCGAATCCGGTACCCAACAAGAGTTTTTCGCTGGAAATCAGCGTTAGGGAGAGAGTGCAATGTACGCGATCATCAAAACAGGCGGCAAACAGTACAAAGTTGCCGAAGGCAAAACGATCACAGTCGAGAAACTGATCGGCGATCCTGAGACGACCATCGAGCTGACCGAAGTGCTGATGCTGAGCGACGACGCGGGAATGCGCGTTGGTG
>JANXLO010000191.1 GCA_025355115.1 Chthonomonadaceae bacterium | reverse complement strand
GTGAGGACGACGCTCCCTATTATCATACCAAGGCAAGCATCCCGATCAAAAACGCGGCTGGCTTTGTATTAGGGCTGCGGCGCAAGAGCATGCTCGAAGAGGCGCAGACCCGGAAAGAGGTAGCGGATCATGGGTTGCAGGATCCGGAATTCAGCCGTAGGTTTTTCGTTGTAAGCAACGACCCCAATGCTGTCCCGACTATACTTACGCCAGAGGTGCGGCAGGAACTCAATCGATACCAGGATGTGGAGCTATATATACGGCTTGGGACGATGGAGTGGAGGCGAGCGGGTGAGGTCAACGATCTCAAGGCAATTGAGCGACTTTCCAATCTGATACTAGACATAGGTGAGCGCGTCGATGCACTGCCCGCCCGCCCCCGCACTCTAACCGAACGGCTTGCTGACGAAGCCTTGATCCAGAAAGGTGTTTAGCGTATGTGAAGGGGAATAGGGGGCGTTCGCCAATCCTTTGACGTCACCTTGGCAGACTATGGAAAAAAGTGTTTCTTGCCCTTTAGCATAATGCATGTGTGCGGCGATAATGATTGCAGAGCAGACGTGGTTCAACGTCGTTGCTCTACTAACAATGAACAATCCGCGAGGCTCAGGCTTCGCACTACTGCGGAACGGAGGTGTCGAATGTTGACAATAAATGCGTCGTTTCTTGTGGAAAATCGCATATTGGCCCTCTCCACCGAGTGTTCTAGTCTTTGACCGTCTGACGGTCGGAGCAGTACATTTTAGTTAGCCTCTTCTTAATAGGGCGCAGGGCCGTGTGGCATGACGAGTAGTCGCGCACGGATTCTGACGTCTCGGGAACTGAGCGCCGCCGGTGGAGAAACCGACGGTGTTTTTTCGTTTTGCCTGCCCTTTAAGAGAGGTTTCGTGATGCAGCCACTGTTAGAACAGATCTCCGAACAAACGCTTGACAGCACGCGGATGTTGGAGACAATAAAATCTCGCATTGAGAAGATGGCGGCCTACTTCGGACGTCAGTGCGGCGTAGATCCCGACGATCTGCGTCAGGAGGCCTGGGTTGCGGTGCTGGAGACTCTGCCGCACCTCGATCTGACCGTGGGAACTCCTGAACAACACCTTCTGAAACGTGCCCGATGGCGAATTCTCGACTCCATCCGATGGCAGCGACGCCGGCAACACCTGGCGTTGAGAGGCCTGGAATTGAATTCAGCCACATATCTCGACCCTCGCAGCGACATAGATCTCGCCGCGCTTCAGTCGGAGTTGACTCCAATTCAGAAACGCATTCTGCGCGGGTTGCTGGAAGGCTACACATGGCGTGAAGTAGGGGACATCGTGGGCTGTACTTCGGCCAATGTCGCTTACCATGTCAGGCGAATACGGGCAATCTACAACAAGCTGAACGCCCCTGAATAGTCTGCTCCATTCCTCTTTCGCCCGGCTTATCAAGAGATAAACCGGGCGATTTTTTGCTGTCTTGCTTCGTGAGCAGGAGATATACATCGACTCGGCGAATAGGATTGGAGCAATCACACAGCTTTTCCGATGTCGTGCTCACTCCTCCAAGGAAATCATCTTATGCTTCGCCCATCCGGCAAGACCCTGTTCGTTATTGCTTCCCTACTGTTCGCAGCTAGTTCACTTCTGGCGCAAATTCCGACATCGAAAACGATACCTGCCAAGCCCCCAAGAGCGACGAAGGCACTTGCCACGAAGGGCGCTAACGTCAAAACCGGTATAATTGCTGTACTGGATTTGAGTGGGGACTCCGTCAGCGTGAAGAGCGGGGCTGCCGTTGCCGCTGTTTATGTACTGCTGCCCAAAACCCGCTACATGAAAAAACAGCGCGAGGCGCAAGCAACGGACTTTAAGGTTGGCGATGCCGTAACGCTGCATCTCCGAAAGTCTCGAAGTGACGGCTCATTGCAGGTCTCGGAGATGATGGACAATTCGAGCTGGGACTGGATGACGGAGCTACGGCATACGGTCACCACTGCAACCATTAAATCAATTTCCGATGACAGTCTCGAAGTGACAGTGGGAGCGGAGAACCTGCCCGTCAACTATACTGTTAGCGACAAGACTCTCTGGCAAAAAAGTGGAAAGCTGGCGACGGTAGCTGAGTTCAAAATAGGCGACAGAGTATCCATTGTTCCTCGCGCTCTCCCCAGCGGAAATATCATGGCCTCCGTTGTAGCGGACACAGCTGCAGGCGCAGCACAGGGCAAGGAGCATAAGTCGCTTACCGTCCATGGAGTGCTGCAGAGCTTGGACACTAAAGCTCACACGCTCCTGATGAAGACGGAAGCCGGAGAAACGCGTAGCATGAGCTACACGGACGCTGTGGAGATTAAGCTTGGAAGCAAGGTCCTCACGCTCAATGCCTTAAAGACTGGCCAGCATATTGCCGCTCGTATGAAGCGCGACGACAAGGAAGTGGAGAGCGTGTGGCGCATCACCATCGAAACCGCAATCCGCAAGAAAACAACGAAAAAGACGTCCACTACGTTAAAGACAGGTGCCGTGATTATCGCCCCGAAGCCATAGCTCGGTCAGTTTCAGTCTGGGAAGGCAACTCTTTGTTTGATAACGAATCAAAGCTCACGCGCTGTCAATGCGAGTCGGAGCGTTCACGTGTCAGCGTCGATACTCCACTCCGTGTCCTCACGGCAAGTCTGGTGCTCTTGGGCGCGTCAGTTGGAAATATTTCCCTCGCTCAACAATCTGCGTCACCCCCTCCCGCGGCTCTCGCGTCTGAGGAAAAAACAGTGACGACCAAGCCTGCATCGGGGGATGAGGCTGATAAGGCAAGAGAAAAAATCAGGCGCGAGAGGGCAGTTCGTCTCACCGCTTTGCTTCAAACTTGGTATGGCAACGGTCTTGGAAACACACTTGGCGGGAATGCCCCTGGTATGGCACCTCCACAGGGGCGTAATTACGGCACAGGTGGCAAAGACGAACTGCGCTTCCGTAGGGCGCAGATTGCATTGAGTGGCAGTCCAACTTCGCAGTTCGACTATCGTGTCATGCTCAATTTCGCTCGGCCCGATTTGCTACAGGATGCATGGGTCGGATACCAGGCCGGGCATCATGTCCACATCGAGGCTGGGAGACAGAAAACCGGGCTTAGCGAAGAGGGAAGCCGTCCTGGAAGTCAACTCCTGACTATAGCCAGATCCACGATGAATGAGGATCTGCCGGTGAAGGCGGGGCGGGTGGGTGCCGTCCGAGCTACAGGCGTGGCAGTCCGCTATGAGTTTGCCGCAATCCACGGCTTTGTGGGTGTCTGGAACAGTCTTGGCGACACGAGTGGCCTTGCGCTCACCAGTTCTCGAAAATTCGCGGATGGAGCCCTCTATCTCGACGCAATACCGAATTTGACTCTGGGGGTATGGGGAGGCACCGCCTTCGGGGGAAGAGGTGCAGTCGAGAACAGGAGCCGCGCTGGCGGCGCGATGATCTACCGCAGCGGACGTGTATTCATGGAAGCCGAACTGGCCTACACTCGAGACTATGCTGCTGGAGCCCCTGCTCCTGGCAAGAATGGAAGTCTCGGACGCGGCGGATATTTTCTCGCCTCCTATCGCATCGCTCCTCCATGGCAGCTGGTGTTCCGCTTCGAAAATTGGGATCCAGCGCAACAGGGTATCTTCACCGGGGTCGCGGTGACCGAGAGCGGGGTGGCAATTCCCCCCTCCAATCATAAGCTTCGTGAATATACTCTGGGCGTCAACTACGAGTTTCCGTCGCGGGATGCACGGCTTCAGTTCAACTATATACGAGAGGACGTAGAAGAGCACGGAGGACCATTCTTTGGGGTTCCGAGAAATTTAGTCCTGCTAAATCTGCAGCTCGGCTACGATTCCCTCTCTCTCCCTAAGACGCGCCCGGAGGATTACGGTCGACATGAGACGAGCAACAAAAAAATATTCCCCCTGCAAAACGCGCTGCGTATTGGCCTGCTTTACACCCCCGCAGTCGGACATGGGTCAGCTATTGCGGTTCTCCCTCCTCCCGGCACACCATTGAAAAAAGTCCGCAACCCCACACTGGGACTTGCCCTGGGGATGGAGGTGGGCCTGCCGACTTTGAAGCTACTGCCTCGTGCTTACTCGCGCCTCAGCGCAGACGTAATGGCACCCTTCGATGTGCCCAGTTTTCTTGGCTTTCCTCATACATCCGCTAGCTTCACTTTGGATCAAGTTTTCCTGCACGGCACACATGGAGGACAAGGGTTTTACGGAGGGTTCGGCGTAGGCGGCTCTTATGCCGTTTACTCGGGTCTGGACGGGAAGCTTTTCATTGGCGACAATCTGTCCTCGCGTCTGGGCATTGAACTCAGCGTACATTTCAACCGCCTGCCTGAGCCTCACGTGAACTTGCAGATGCGACTTCCGCTATGATTTGCCGCTGCGAAGCTAAGGAGGAGCATGGCTGAGCTCACTTACCGCATAGGAGTGCCCACCGCGCTGTGGAAGCCTGCTCTGCTTCCGGTCTATCTTTTCTACGGCGAAGAAGACAGAATGAAGGAGGAGGCGGTTGGCGCTATCATTCATCATGTTGTGGATCCGGATTTTGCAGACTTCGATCTGGAAAGATTGAACGCGAACGACACGTCCTCAGATGCAATCCTCGCCGCGGCAGGACAAGTGCCATTTGGGTCGGATCACAGAGTGATCGTGGTGAGCGGGATGGAGCAGTGGCGTGATCGGGGGAAGCAAGCGGAAGCTGAAAAGCTAGCAGTTGGCATTGGTCGCCTTCCTTCCACTGCCTGTCTGGTGCTGGTTGCAGCTGCAGAGGACGATGAGGGTAAGAGGAAAACCGGCGTCACCGTCAAACTGGATAATGCCGTCAAGAAGAGTGGTGCTACTGTCGTCTGTCCCGCTATGAAGGGCGAGGCCGTTGCAGGATGGATCATCGAGCGGGTGAAGCAGGAGGGGAAGCGCATCACGCCGGAGGCGGCCCAGCAGCTGCTTGGGGCGGTTGGAACGGAGATGCGGTTTCTGGAGCAGGAGATCATCAAGCTCGTCTGTTATGTCGGAGAGCGTGAGAGCATCACTGCGCGGGACGTAGGCATTGTGGTCGCATCAAGCCCGGAAGATGTAATGTTCAGCGTGATCGATGCAATAGTTCGGCGGCAGACAGATCGTGCCCTGTCGCTCTTAGGCGAACTGCATCGGTATGATCCCAAGCCGCAGGGGGTGGCGGCCAAGCTTCTCGCTCTGCTCGCACGTCAGTATCGAATGCTGTGGCAGGCTAAATTTCTCTCTGATAAACGTGTTAACCCACGTGAAGTTCGAGCGCTGTCGCCGGAGTTGGCGGCGGAGCTGCCCACCGACGGCAATATAGCGCAACTCGCCTTCAAGGCAGCCGACCTTTTCTCCCAGTCTCGAAGCTATTCCTGGGAGGAGTTAACAAAGGCAATGGATCTATTGCTAATGTGCGATTTGGCAAACAAGGGGGGCGTGACAGAGGAAGAGGCATTGTTTGGGTCTGATCTGGTCGGAAACCTCCAGCTTCTGATCCTGTCCCTGACTGACGTATTTCAGCGGGCAGACAGAGCGGCGTAACGAGGCAGGCACAAGAATGAGCCTGCGGGCGCACGGCCAGCAGGCTGCAAAAATGTCAGAAGCTTCGAAGCATCCAAAACTACGCGGTGGCAACTGCCTGCAGAGCTTTGTTGGCCCGTTTCATCAGCCGCGATTTGCGGCGTGAAGCTTGGTTTCGGTGAATGATGCCGCGCTCGGCTGTCTTGTCGATAGTGGAGCAGGCGGCTCGAATCGCGACAGCGGTAACAGCGGTCTCTGAATGACCGTCGATGGCAGTCTTGGCCTTCTTGATGAATGTCTTCATCGCGGACTTGGCAGAAATGTTTCGCAGATGGTTTTTGCGGGATTTGATGACATCTTTTTTGACGGACTTGATATTGGGCACAGGTTTCTCCTCCTCTGAACGTTAAATTATACCTCATCTGCTGCTAAAATGACAAGAGCACTGGTAAAATACCGCAACTCGAAGTGCTGTTCGTGCTCTATTGTGCCTATTGGCTTAGGATGGAGAAGACGTTTTCGTTGACATCATGGAAAGCTCGCTCCTATAGCGTGCATAGTACGCCTTGCAACACGCTGAAAGGGATCTACTTTCTCAATGATATCGTTAGCCTTGTCAGGCAATAGAAGAGCAGCCTTTAGCGTCTGCCTGTTCGGTCTCGTGTGCATCCTCTGGGGATGCGGGAAAAGTGACGTGGTGCCGCAGCGGACTAAGCTGATAGTCTGGGGTCTTCAGTACGGCGAGGAGAGCAAGGGACTTCAGGCACGTGTGCATGAGTTCGAGGTTCGGCACCCGGATATCGAGGTAAGCGTACTCTCAATGGGCGCCGGGAGCATGAACCCTCAAAAACTGATGACCGCCATTGTCGGTAATGTTCCGCCGGACGTCATTCACCAGGACAGATTTACCATCGGGGACTGGGCAGCCCGAGACACATTTCTACCGCTTGACACCTATATCGCACGCGATCGCGACAAGCCCTTTGGCGTCCGTGAAGAGGACTACTATCCCGCCTGCTGGAAAGAGGCAAACTACACTGATCCGCTCACGAAACGACATGGTCTTTTTGCCGTCCCCTTCGGCACGGACGACCGGGCTCTCTTCTACAACAAAACGCTCTTCAAGCAAAAGGGCATTGTTGACGAGCATGGGGAAGCTAAGCCCCCGCAGACCTGGGACGAGTTGCTTGCCGACACAAAGCTACTGACCGACACTGGTCCGGATGGCAGCTTTCGGCAGATCGGGTTCATCCCGAACTACGGGAATGCCTGGCTCTACATCTACTCCTGGCAGAACGAGGGCGAGTTCATGTCGGACGATGGGCGAACCTGCATACTAAATGCTCCGCGGAACGCAGAGGCACTGGACTACATGGTTCATGTCTACGATGCACTCGGCGGGGTAGCGAAAACAGACGCCTATCAATTCGGGTTTCAGACCAATGAACTCGATCCATTCCTGACGAATAAGCTGGCGATGAAAATAGACGGCAACTGGGTGCTGAACAACATTGCGCGCTTCGGCCCTGATCTAGATTTCGGGGTAGTGCCCGCTCCCGTTCCGTCCGGACGCCTGCACAGGAAAGGCATTTTTGCAGCGGAGAAGGAGCCTTATATCACCTGGGCTGGCGGTTACTCCTTTGCAATTCCTCGCGGAGCAAATCATCCTGATGAAGCCTGGGAGTTCATCAAATGGATGACCAGTCCCGAGGCCGCGGTGATCGACGCGACCGCGCAGAAAGCTTACAACGAGAGCAAGCAGCGTCCGTTCGTGCCAAACCTGTCAGCCAACCGGCGGACGAACGATGCTGTTTTTGCACAGTTCTCTCCCCCGACTGCCAAATACAACGATGCCGTCAAGCTGTTCATTTCCATGATGGATCATGCCCGCTTCCGGCCGGTTACCTTCGTGGGACAGCGACTCTGGGACGAGCATGTTAGAGCGTTCGAGAATGCAACGCATCACAGCAGTACAAACCTCACTTCACAACAGGCGCTGGACGACGGAACTCGTATAGTGCAGCGTGAACTGGATAAGGTTTATAAGCGAAACCCTAACAAGCCGTTGGATTCCCGAGTCCCCGTCGCGCTTGTGACAGTGGTAGGCGGAATTGGGCTCGTCCTCATATCGCGGCGATTCTACTCAGTTCTGCGTCTGCGGAGAATGGCCCGCGGAGAGGCGATAGCAGGCTATTTCTTCATTGCACCCTGGCTAATCGGGTTTCTGGCGCTTACCGTTGGGCCAATTCTGGTTAGTCTATTCCTCAGTTTCTGCGAATACGATGTGCTGCATTCTGCAAGTTGGGTGGGCTTCCGCAACTATTCTGATCTGCTCGGGCAGGATAGCTTCTACTTGAGAACCTCTCTAGTGAATGTCGCCTATATCGCCGCCTTCGGCATTCCCCTTGGCATTACCACCAGCCTGGCAATTGCGATGCTTTTGAATGCCAAGGTCAAAGGGATGAGCTTTTACCGGACATTCTTCTACCTGCCATCGATCGTGCCAGTTGTGGCGAGCGCGATTTTGTGGGCGTGGGTACTCAATGGCGATCCTAATAGAGGCTTGCTTAATGCGGCATGGAAGACGACTGTAGGACAGTGGTTCGGCTGGGCCGCGCCCGGCTGGTTTGGCGCGGCGGAGTGGGCG
>JANXLO010000150.1 GCA_025355115.1 Chthonomonadaceae bacterium | reverse complement strand
CGTGTCCCGGTTGTTCGGGCGCATTCCGAGAGTCTAAACATAGAGTTCGAGGCAGGAAGACGTCCCAAACTGGAGGAGATCCGCGAGGCGCTCGCAAATTTCCCCGGTGTCGCGATTGTCGATGACAGGGAAAACAACCACTTCCCCATGCCGATAGAGGCCAGCGGGCGCGACGATATTCTTGTGGGGCGCCTTCGATACGACCTTTCCAATGACGATGCGATAGATCTTTTCCTCTCGGGCGATCAGATACTTAAAGGCGCCGCGCTCAACGGGATTCAGATCGCGGAAAAATGGATCGAAGGGCATTAGACTGACATCGCCTCAATGAGGGCGATTTCCAAAGCGAGACGGAGTGTTTTTTATGGCGGATGCTATTTTTGGGCAGGTGCTGACGGCGATGATCACGCCGTTCGATGCACAGGGCCGAATAGACGAGAAGGCGGTCGAGCGCGTGACGGAACATCTGCTATCCAACGGCTCAGACGGCATCGTCGTGTGCGGCACGACAGGCGAGTCGCCTACGCTATCCCACGAGGAAAAGCTACGGCTTTTTAGACTGGTGAAGCAGGTGGTAGGCAAGCGCGGGACGGTGATCGCGGGCACCGGCGGGAACGATACCGCCGCCAGCATCACTCTTTCGCGAGAAGCGGCGGATACCGGAGTGGACGGCATTCTCCTGGTGGTTCCGCCCTACAACAAGCCCTCTCAGGAGGGGCTGTACAGACATTTCCGGGCGATTGCCGAAAGTGTTTCAGGCCTGCCCTGCATGCTCTATAACGTGCCTCCGCGCACCGCGCAGAACATGGAAGCGGCTACAACAGCGCGGCTGGCGAACGATGTGTCCAACATCGTCGCCACAAAAGAGGCCGCCGGAAATCTGGTTCAGTGCGCGGAGATCGTCGCGCACTCCCCCGCAAGTTTCGCCATCTACAGCGGCGACGACGGCATGGCACTGCCTTTGCTGGCAGTTGGCGGCGTGGGCGTGGTGAGTGTGACCGCGCATCTGGTGGGGAAAGACATGAAGGCGATGCATACCGCCTACTTCGCAGGAGATCGCGCGGAGGCGATCCGCCTGAACTGCAAAATGCTCCCGATTCTCAAGGTCTGCTTTCAGGCCACGACGCCAAGCCCTGTACCCCTGAAGGCGGCCCTGAATATGATGGGTATGGATGTGGGCGGAGTTCGCCTGCCCCTTGTGGAAGCGAATGCGAACGAGCGTGAAACTGTGCGAGCAGCCCTGGCTGAATACGGGCTGCTGACAAACAATAAAACAAGCCTGGTTAGCTGAAGGAAAAAAATCTGTGACGGATACTGGCACTGTGCCGAAAGGCAAACTTCGCATCATCTCCCTGGGAGGGAGCGGCGAGGTAGGCAAAAATATGCTTGCGTTCCACTATGAGGATACGATTCTCGTGGTGGATTGCGGCGTTGCATTCCCGACTGAGGAGCACCCGGGAGTCGATCTCATCATCCCCGACATCTCCTACCTGCTCGAGCGCAAGGAGATGGTCAAAGCCATTCTGCTGACGCACGGCCATGAGGACCACATCGGCGCGTTGCCGTTCGTCCTCAAGCAACTGCCTGTCCCGCTGTGGGGCACGAAGCTTACGCTCGGCATGGTGCGCGAGAAGCTGAGCGAGCACGGCCTCGTCAACACCACCAGCTTTAATGAGTTCCCAGACAGAGCAGAGGTCAAATTCGGGCCGCTCTCCGTCGAGGCGGTGCTGGTCACCCACTCCCTGCCTAACGCTGCCAGCCTGGTGATCACCTCTCCTGTCGGCACCGTCGTTCACAGCAGTGACTTCAAAATCGACCAAACTCCCATCGACAATCATCTATTCGACGCGCCCCGCTTTGCCCAGGTTGGCGAGAAGGGCGTTAAGCTGCTCATCTCCGACAGCGTCAATGTCGAGCGCAAGGGTTGGTCGCCCTCCGAGCGAACGCTTGTCCCCATATTCGACCGGTTTATGCGCGACTGCACAGGCCGCGTCATCGTCGCTACTTTCGGCTCTAACCTCCACCGCTGCCAGACAGTCTACGATATGGCCGTCAAGAATGGCCGCAAGGTCGCCATTTTCGGGCGAAGCATGAGCCAGAACATCACGACCGCGCGAGCGCTGGGCTTCCTGCGCATGTCCGACGCGCATCTGCTGAAGGTCGATGAACTCAACAAGTACCCGGCCAACCAGATCGCCGTCATGACGACCGGCAGTCAGGGCGAGCCGCTTGCAGGCCTCACCCGCATGAGCCGCGACGAGAACTCTAAGATTCAGATCGAGCCGACGGACACCGTCATCCTCTCCTCCACGCCCATTCCCGGCAACGAGGACATGGTATGGCGAGTCGTCAATCGCATCTTCCGCAGCGGCGCGACGGTCATCTACGACGCTATCCAGAACGTCCATGTCTCCGGGCACGGCTATCAGGAAGAGCTGAAGATGATGATAAACCTCACCGCGCCGGAGTTCGTCGCTCCCTATCATGGCGAGGCAAGGCACTACCACGCGTACCGGCAGATGGCGCGCGACATGGGCTACCCGGACGATCAGATCCTCACCTTCGAGGTCGGGCAGTATCTCGAGATGGACGCGGACGGTGTGCGCCGCGGCAAAGAGGGCGTTCCGCACGGCAGCGTCTTCGTCGATGGCGTCTCCACCGGCGGCGTCGCGG
>JANXLO010000095.1 GCA_025355115.1 Chthonomonadaceae bacterium | reverse complement strand
GCAGACGCCAAGGGCGAAATCCTAGAGCTTAAGAGCACGGTCAACACCATGGTCGATCAATTGAACGGCTTCGCGTCCGAAGTCTCCCGTGTTGCCCGCGAGGTCGGTACGGAAGGGAAGCTCGGCGGTCAGGCAGAGCTTCGGAATGTCTCGGGCGTCTGGAAGGACCTTACCGACAACGTAAACTTCATGGCGAGCAACCTGACGACCCAGGTGCGAAACATCGCTGTAGTCACCACTGCCGTCGCAAACGGCGACCTGTCGACTAAGATCACGGCAGACGCCAAGGGCGAGCTGTTGGAGCTAAAGAGCACCGTCAATACGATGGTCGACCAGTTGAATGGCTTTGCTTCAGAAGTGACCCGAGTCGCAAGGGAGGTTGGCACCGACGGAAAGCTCGGCGGGCAGGCGGAGCTGAGAAACGTGTCGGGAACCTGGAAGGACCTCACCGACAGCGTTAACTTCATGGCGAGCAACCTGACCACTCAGGTGCGCAACATCGCTGTCGTCACAACAGCGGTGGCAAACGGCGACCTATCGACCAAGATCACCGCAGATGCCAAGGGCGAAATCCTCGAGCTGAAGAGCACCGTCAACACCATGGTCGATCAGCTTAACGGCTTCGCCTCGGAGGTGACCCGAGTGGCCCGTGAAGTCGGAACGGAGGGTAAGCTTGGAGGTCAGGCGGAGCTTCGAAACGTCTCGGGGGTTTGGAAGGATTTGACGGACAACGTAAACCGTCTGGCGACCACACTTACCACTCAGATTCGCGCCATCGATGAGGTCGCCGTCGCGGTCACAACAGGCGACCTCTCCCGCTCTATCGACGTCGAGACAGCCGGGGAGGTGGCTTCGCTCAAAAACAACATCAACGAGATGATTCGCAATTTGAGGGACACGACGCTCATCAACAAAGAGCAGGATTGGCTGAAGACCAACGTCGCGCGCTTCACTCGGCTGCTGCAGGGCCAGCGCGATCTTATGACCGTCTCCCGGCTGATACTCTCGGAGCTCGCGCCTCTGGTCTCCGAGCAGCACGGCGTCTTCTATATCCTCGATGCCGACGACGAGGGCGAGCCCATTCTGAAGCTGCTCGCAAGCTATGGCTACACGGCCCGCAAGCATCTGGCGAACCGATTTCATGCGGGAGAGGGGCTGGTCGGGCAGTGCGTTCTGGAGAAGCAGAGAATTCTCCTTACCGACGTGCCGAGCGACTATATCAAAATCGCGTCCGGCCTCGGGGAGGCGACGCCACGTAATATCGCTGTGCTGCCCGTCCTGTTCGAGGGCGATGTGCTCGCGGTGATCGAGTTAGCCTCCTTCAACAGCTTCAGCGAGACGCATCTCGCCTTCCTCGATCAGCTAACGGAGGGCATCGGAATCGTTTTGAACACGCTCGCGGCGAGCATCAAGACGGAAGATCTGCTGAAGCAGTCACTCTCGATGACGCAGGAGCTTCAGAATCAGCAGTTGGAGCTTGTCGTTACCAACAAACAACTTGAGCAGCAGGCGCAATCGCTTCAGTCCTCCGAGGAGCAGCTAAAGCAGCAGCAGGAGGAGTTGCAGCAGACTAACGAAGAGCTTGAAGAGAAGGCTCAGATGCTCTCGGAGCAGTACAGGGAAGTGGAGCGCCAGAACAGGCAGATCGAATTGGCTCGTCAGGAGCTGGAGGAGAAGGCAGAGCAGCTCTCGCTCACCTCCAAATATAAATCGGAGTTTCTGGCGAATATGTCTCATGAGCTGAGAACTCCCCTCAATAGTCTGCTCATCCTCTCTCGACTCCTGACGGAAAACAGCGATGGCAACCTGTCGGTCAAGCAGGTAGAGTATGCGTCCACGATCTACTCCGCAGGCATGGATCTGCTGAAACTCATCAGCGAAATCCTCGACCTGGCAAAAATCGAGTCGGGGACGATGGAAATTCAGATCGTCGAGGTTCCCTTCGCCGAGCTGCGGGAGGATGTGGATCGCAATTTCAGGGAGGTGGCGCAGGACAAGGGCCTCAAGTTCGAGATCAAGCTTGAAGACACTCTGGCGCGTTCAGTATTCACCGACGCGCAGCGACTCCAGCAGGTGCTGCGCAACCTCCTTTCGAATGCCTTCAAGTTCACGGAGCGCGGCCATGTCACTCTCGAGATAAAGCCCGTGGATTCCGGGTGGAGCCGACATATCGAGAGCCTCTCCATGGCGAGCTCCGTCATCGCGCTTTCGGTCTCCGACAGTGGGATAGGCATTCCTGTTCATCGCCAGAAAATGATATTCGAAGCCTTCCAACAGGGAGATGGGACGACGAGCAGGAAGTACGGAGGCACCGGCCTCGGGCTCTCCATCAGCCGGGAGATAGCGCAGCTGCTGGGCGGCGAAATCCGGCTCGTCAGCACGCTGGGCGTGGGGAGCATCTTCACTCTCTATATACCCCAGAAGCATACCGTGCCCAGCCCTCGGACAACTGTCATCGAGGAGCCGCCGCATTTTCCGTCCGGCAACAGTGGGATCGGCATGGAGGGAAGTCTCCGATCCTCGTCTGAAGAGGATAGGCCGCTCCCCTCGGAGACACCGCTGACCTCCCATTCCATTGGCGATGTAGCCGATGACAGGAACGATATCGGTGAAGGTGATCATACTATACTAATCATCGAGGACGACCCGGCCTTTGCCAAAATTCTCCTCGATCTTGCAAGAGAAAAGGGCTTCAAAGGCATCGTCGCGACCTCCGGTGAGGGGGGCGCCGAGCTGGTCAGGCAGTACAAGCCCAGCGCGATTACGCTCGATATTCGTCTTCCTGACGTCGATGGATGGACGATACTGGACAGGCTGAAGCACGATCCGAGCACACGGCATATCCCCGTCCACATCATCTCCGGAACGGAGGACCCGATGCGGGGGCTGAGGCAAGGAGCTATCGCGCACCTGCAGAAGCCTGTGAGCCGGGAGGATCTCGATCATGCGCTGCTGGACATTAAAGGCTTCATCGAGCGGACAGTGCGCCGCCTGCTGCTGGTCGAGGACGATGAGGTGATGCGCAACAGCATCATGGAGCTTATC
>JANXLO010000092.1 GCA_025355115.1 Chthonomonadaceae bacterium | reverse complement strand
GCCCAATCGCCCAGACTTATCGATCGAATTTGAAGTTGATACTGGATTTGAAGGAGCGTTGACACTACCTTAGAATGTCGTGGCGGTACTTGGATTACCCTCGCTGGGTCAGATCAGTGCCTATCTCGCTGACGACAGCAGCACAAAGGTAAATGTTTATGAAGCAACTATTATGTGGCACGGAGAAGAAATCCACGTTGCGGAACTTGCAATGGGGAAACGTCCATTGCTTGGTACGACTTTACTTGAGGGATTCAACCTGAATGCCGACTTCGAAGTCGATGGTACCGCAGTCCTCGAGCATTTGTAGGCACGTCTAAGCTAGAAATGTGGAGACAGAAGGCTTTTCAGTGTCGAATAACACGTCGAATATCACCTTGATTAGCCCTGTGTCGACGCAACAAAAAAAGCTGAAGGAGCGGTATGGCAAAATCGACTTCGACCGAAAACATGTTCGCTGGTTCAGCCTTTCGCCAAAAGAAGCAAGCGTCTACTTTTTTGGAGTAGCCCTTCTGATGGATGGGGCAAGTGAAGAATGGATTGCCCTAATTTGCAATAGCGTGTATAATGGCCGCAGGACTGGTTATCTGATCGCCTGATAACCTGACAACTCCGGATGAGGGACCCTGTGATGATACAGAGTGCACTGACAATCATTACGCGAATCAAGCCCGAGCAACTGCCTGCGCTCGAGAAGCTGTTGGATGAGATAGGGGGCAGTGTACAGAGCAACGGTTACATACCCTTCACGAAGATAGCCTCACTCCATTTCGCCTGCTGGGTCATCCTCAAAGACGATCTGCAATTTCCCCCGACCCTGGTGTTTGAGAACAACCACGATGGCGATAACGAAACTCATCTCGATGAGTTTATTGCTGGCAGCCTTGCTGGATTGAATGCGATCTACAGCGTGTGTGAGGATTACAGCTTTCCCACTGGCGCGAACCCTGCTCAGATGAAGCGTTACCTGCTAGACCATTCGGTTGCCTGCCCCGCTTTCTATGTGGGCGTCCCCGGCCAGTCGCTTGTGGGCATCAGGAACGCAATTGCCGTCCGCACTGAAATCGAAGCTATGTTGGACAGCGCACCGATGAAGGGACTGAGCCAGGAGGCCGCATATGCGCGAATCGTCGATCACATCCGCGAATCGTACTCGACGAAGCCGATAGTCTCGCCTGAGACGCTTGACCAGCAGAGCGGGCGAGCCAAACGGAACATTGTCATCACCGCACTGATTGGACTGCCAATTCTGATACTCGTGTTTCCATTTTTGATCGTCTGGTTCATTATGCTCAGAATGCATGAGACGAAGGATTTGCGCACTCAGAATAAACCTTCTCTGCCCATTGATCCCCGCCTCTTCGAGAAGGAAGACATCTTCATTCAGAATCACCTGACTACACTTGTCAACGTCAAGCCCGGGGCCTTCCGCCTCTACACCCTCAAAACAGTGCTCTGGCTCATCAACCTTTTAGCGAAGACTTACTTCATAACGGGGCACCTCGGCGGCATCCCAACGATCCACTTTGCCCGCTGGATTCTCATGGACAACGATCGCCGCCTGCTCTTCTTTAGCAACTACGATGGCAGTTGGGCGAGCTACCTGGGCGACTTCGTGGACAAAGCCAACTATGGGTTGACAGGGGTCTGGAGCAACACCGAGAACTTTCCTCCGGCAAAATACCTGTTTGTCGGCGGTGCGCAGCACATCGAGGAATTCAAGCAGTGGAGTCGGGAGCACAATATCTACCCGCCCGTCTGGTACAGCGCCTATCCGGACGAAACGCTGTGGAACCTTCAGAAGGACATTCGGATTCGCGATACAGCGGGCCAGCCTCTGCAGGGCGCGGAATTGGAAAAATTTCTCCAGTTGCTGTGATTCACTCGCAACGCAGCCCATCATGCCGTCACTTTGTTACTCTCCTCGAGGAGGTTGACCTATGTCTGAAGTCCCGCCTTTAGATCTTCCCGATATTCAGGGGCTTGTGACGACTGGCTACGCGCATATGCCGCATTCCAGATTTCTGTTTCTCGCAGTCGCCGACCGAACGGGAGCAAAGGCATGGCTGAAAAACCTTGTTCCAGAAATTAGCACTTCAGGCCGACGCGCCTCGAAAGAGAAGCCGCAGACGGCTGTGAACATCGCCTTTACAGCGCGTGGCCTGGCGCAATTCGGAATGACGCCTGAAGATGTCAGTACATTTCCCAGAGAGTATCAGCAGGGAATGGACTGCGGTGACCGAAGCCGTGTGCTCGGTGATACGGGAGACAGCGCCCCCAGTCAATGGGAAGTTGGTGGGCCGACGACCGGTGAACTGCATGTTCTGCTGCTGCTGTATGCGATCAGCGAACACGGACTCCAGACACTGTCGGACAGGCTTTGGGAGAGCATTTCAACAGGTAGCGGCCTGACGGAAGTGTTTCGTCAGGACTCCTTCAAGCATAGCATCAACGAACCATTCGGCTTCCGCGACGGGATCTCGCAGCCAGCGATCGAGGGCGGGCACGGAGTCGTGACGCCCGGCCAGTCCGTTCTCAAAGCGGGTGAATTCATTCTGGGCTATGTCAATGAGTATAGTGTCCTCCCGCCGATGCCGAGCGTCGATGCGAAGTTGCCAGGCTCTGACCTGCTGCCGCTTTCCGCCGTGAACGGATCGAGACGGGAGTTCGGCCGCAACGGAACTTTCCTGGTGTGGCGAAAACTCTCGCAGGATGTGGAGGCTTTCTGGGAGTTTATGGACTCACAGACGAGAGGGACGGACGGCACCAGTGACAAGGATAAGCAGATCGCGCTAGCCTCCAAAATGGTCGGGAGGTGGCCGAGCGGGGCGCCTCTCACACTGGCCCCACTTCATGATGATCCGCAGTTAGGTGCCAACGCGGAAAGGAATAACGACTTCAAATTTATTGCCAATTGCGATGCGGAAGGGTTCGCCTGCCCGGTCGACTCACATATTCGCCGCACGAACCCTCGGGACACGCTTCCTCCAGATCCCAAGAAGTCGAATGTCGTGTCGGAGCGTCACCGTCTGCTTCGCCGAGGCAGGCCTTATATACAGACAATTCCCGACGGCAAAAAGGAGGAGGGGATTCTCTTCATGGCGCTCAACTCCGACCTTCAGCGCCAATTTGAGTTTGTCCAGCAGACTTGGATGAATAGCCCAAAGTTCAACGGACTGTTCAACAACAAAGATCCCCTCGTCTCCGACAACGACGGCACTGGCTGCATGATTATTCAGGACAAGCCCGTGCGCATCTGCATCCAGGGAATGCCCCGCTTCGTTCAGGTGAAGGGCGGTGGATATTTTTTCCTGCCTGGAATAATAGCCTTGCAGTTTTTGACTCATGAATGATGAGAACAAAACCGCACCTCGATCCACGAAATTCTGCCGCACCGCTTGTGCTATACGGAAAGAGTTATTCCTTGTGACAAAGCGGCTACATGAGATCTGAAGTTTTGCAGCGAGTACGCTGAGTGAATATCAGGTAGACTATAGCACTGATCTGGCCACGGTCTACCAACTAGAAACACTTGCGGTGCTGTGACCAATACAGCGGTCTGCCTTATATGATGAAGGAGTAACCACAATGCGAACTCGTAATTTTCTGCCTGCCTTGATGTTGGCTTGCCTCAGTCTGACTGCCTGTGCTGCTTACGCCGAGGACGCCGATGTCGCGGTCGGCGGAGTGCTGCTCATCCGCATACACGCGACGGTGAACGGCATGTCTCCGAAGGACAGAGCAGACATCGTCGATTCTCGACTTCAGGACATCCTCGCGGCTCCTAAGCTTGTCCCCGCTGATATTCGCGTGGTCTCTGCGAACAAGAACTCCGCTAAAATCATGGTGAAGGACACGTTGTTAGTGACTGTGTTCAAGGAGGATGGGGCGGTCAACGGCGTTACGACGCAGAAGCAGGCGCAGATGTGGGTGGACTCGCTTAAGAAGAACCTGCCGCGAATCAATGCTCGACCCAATCCGAACAATCAGCAGAAATAGTGGCTAGACGACTGATCGAGACTATGGCCGGTACAGTCGAACTCGTGAAAGCGGCCAGCGGAAAATAGAAAGTATTTCCGCTGGCCTTCGCGTACGTTTGATACCGGGAATGCATTTGAGCACGTGATCAGAGCGGAGCGGCCCAGAGTGTATCGAGCTGGTTTCTGGACTGGCTTTTGGCGTGTCCATCGGCGAATACCACGTTGTAACGGAGTGTTGGAGGAATGTTCGTTCCGTGCCAATCCCCCGCGCCATCGAAAAGTACGTTTACCTCGGCAGGTCGCTGGATGCTCTGCTCGCCCGCGTGCTTGAACGCAATCTCTGTTCGGTAGTAGTAGCTGGTGCCGAACTTCTTGAAACTGGTGGGAAAAGCGTTGGCGGGCGTCCCATTGGGATCGATGGGAAGACCAGTGAAGTCCTCGAATTCGAAGCCAATGTCAGCCGGACAGTGAAACATCTCCTTGTTCTTGATGTAGGGCTGAAGTGCTTCGTCGATATGTGACATGAACGGAATGAGCGCCTGAAATTCCGGCTGGCTGCTCCAGATCTGCGGAGTTTTGTAGTCGGCGGGATCGACCGCGAATGGGTACAGGCCGTCGCTATCCTCC
Organism: Chthonomonadaceae bacterium; assembly: GCA_025355115.1. Classification (GTDB taxonomy): domain Bacteria; phylum Armatimonadota; class Chthonomonadetes; order Chthonomonadales; family Chthonomonadaceae; genus JANXLO01. The sequence continues at coordinate 1,297 of JANXLO010000092.1, read as the reverse complement.
GCATACATGGATATCGACATGCCAAGTTGGCGCAGATTGGATACACACGCGATTTCACGTGCTTTGGCCCTAGCTTTCGCGAAGACCGGGAATAGAATGGCCGCGAGAATAGCGATAATGGCGATGACGACGAGCAACTCGATAAGCGTAAAGCCGGTACGCGACCGGTGCATAGCTGACTGCCGGAAGTTCATAAAAGCAATCCCCCGGCCCGCTGCGCGAATGAGAACGCTTCGGGCCTTCTGCTCTGGCGATGAGTTCGCGAGCAAGAGCGTATAGATGATGGAGAGGTTGCGTCGACAAAGGACGGAAGCCTCGATAGTCTTACTTTACATACGGTGTCTATGTCTGGCAGGTTACCGACATGGACGGAAAGATTGATGATTTTGACAGTTCTGCCCTGGAAACGCGCCTTGATCATCGGAGCGTCTTCCGGCATCGGCGAAGAGTTGGCGCGGCAGTTGGCCAGGGCGGGCTGCCATGTGGCGCTCGCGGCTAGACGGGCCGATGAGCTAGCCAGAATCGCTGCCAGCATTGATGCTGAACATGGAGAAGGTACAGCGTTGACCTATCCCCATGATGTGCGCGAAACGGAAGAAATTCCCGCCCTGTTTCAGAAAATAGCGCACGATCTTGGGGGGCTCGATCTGGTGGTCTACGCGGCCGGGGTGCTCCCGATTCTCCAGCCTGACGAATACGATTTCACCAAAGATCGTCAGACGATCGAGGTGAATGTCCTGGGTGCAGTAGCATGGCTAAATGAGGCTGCCGAGCGGTTCGGGCGGGCTGGAGCTGGAACGTTGGTCGGGATTTCGTCGGTCGCTGGAGACCGAGGCAGATGCGGAATGCCTGTCTACGCCGCTTCGAAAACCTTTTTGGACACATATCTTGAAGCCCTACGCAACCGCATCGCTCAGAAAGGCGTCGCGGTGGTCACTGTTAAGCCGGGCCCTGTGGCGACTCAGATGACTGTGGAGATGGATCAGAAGAAGCTGCCCTTCCTTATCACTGCGGAAAAAGCCGCATCGCTCACGCTGGAGGCCGCAGCTCGCGGCAGGAGTGTGGCTTATGTCCCTGGCCTGTGGCGGCCGATCATGATGACCATTAAAAGCATTCCCTCTTTTCTCTTCCGCAGGCTGAACTTCTAAGATCATGAGCCACCTGGATTTCACCTCGAACTTCAAGACCATTGGTGCCCATCCGGGCCAACTTGCGGATGTGACGGCGATGCAAGCCGCCCCTACAGTTTCGCTCGAGCCCATGCCGCATGATCGGATGGAGCGAGTGGAGGCGTGGG
>JANXLO010000085.1 GCA_025355115.1 Chthonomonadaceae bacterium | reverse complement strand
TCCAAGGGATCGGCAGGAATCCTGATATTCTTTCGCAATCGTCACGTGACGATGCAGGCCGGCTGAAAAGCCGGTTCGAACCGACAGGGCATCCACCTTAAACAAGGCAAAAAAATGTCTTGACAAATGGGGTCACTATAGTTTAACACCACCGCTCCAATGGGCAATTCGCCGTTCTCCAATCCTATTCGTGCCATCTTCAAGGCTTCCCGCATGAACCGCTCGTGCATATCTTTGATGTATCCTCCTCCAAGCTTCTGCATGGATATTCCCAATCTCAATCGCTCCGTCCTGACGAGTAGGATTTGCCCCATTTCGTCGCAGAACGCACCAGCAACGGCGACAATATGTTGCGGATCACTCATCGTTGCCTTGTCCCTATGTTGGCGGCAGAATCTTAAGGAGTTCGGCTAGAGAGTCAATGCTGAAGTCAGGTTTTAGGCCAGTGATGCTCGCGGGCCAACTTGTGCCCCGATGCAGCCAGGCAGTCGTCATGCCGACTGCGTGCGCGCCGCAGATGTCTAAATCAGGATTATCGCCTACGAACAGGCAGTCCTCGCACGGCACGTTCAAGGCCGAAGCGGCCGCATGGAAGATCGCGGCATCCGGCTTGCGGCTTCCAAAAACTTCGGAGATAAAGAGGCAGGCCGTTCGTGAACGCAGGCCGAGGCGGTCGATCTTGAGATACTGTTGAACGCTTCCATTGGTGACGATCCCGAACGGTATACCTCCTGTATCCAGTGCCTCCAGCAAGTGTACCGTTCCGGCATCCAAAGCCATGTACGCCGTCCACTGCGCATAGAATAAAGCACAGAGAGCGTCTATATCGTAGGGCAGCGTTGGATAGAGCGCCTTGACATCGGCAAACATCGCGGGCTTTGGGCGATAGCCTTTGTCGTCCCAAATCACCATTTGCGCCAGGACTTCAGCCTGCCGGTCTGCGCCATCGCCAGCAAAATGATCCTCACTGAAACTCCGCGCCCACCTCTCGAAGGCAAGGTCACGATTGTAAAGCGTGTTGTCCAGATCGAAGAGAACAGCCCGGATAGGCCGTCCGCCTTTTAACTGAGTCTGTATTGGCATCGTTGAATCTCTGCTGATCACGGATTACCTTTGTATACAAGAGAGCTGTTTAAGACGCGGGAAAATGCAGACGCCGTATTCGAGCGCGGAAAGTGCCACGGAGGCTGTAAGGCATCAGTCCTCAATTTCAATGTCGGCATACCGCGTGAAGTCAACGATTTGGCCAGGGCCAGCGGATGCTTCCTTCAAACCCTGACGCACTGATGCGATGGCTTCGGGATTGTCCCACAGCCATTTTTCGTGATCCGGCATCGCCGCGGTAGGGGTGGGCAGAAGCTGTTCGGCCACATTCTGGCTGACGATATACTTCCTAGAATTTGCAATTGAATCCAGCGATATCCGCCCTCGTTCGTCCGCGTTGAGAACTGTTTCCGTATCCTTGAACTCGTCCATTGCTATCATCTTCTTAAACTCTTTCTTGTCCCACCTACTGGTAATGTGTTCTGCCCGCCCACTCATATTATATCACGACTTATATCACGACACGCGAACAAGCGCACTGTCGTTTTAGCTAGAGCCCTGTTTGAAAGTGCTAGCCTGCGACGGGCTTTTGGCGGGGAGTGGCGGGCGATTGACCCGCGCAGGGCAATCGGTGTATAATAGGAACGTATTGGAGATATTCGAGATTTTTTAGTTTTTCATGCCGGATACCGTTTGCAGTGAAAAATCAGGAGACAAGTAATGAGCAACGACGAACCCCTGCCGGGTTCCGGGCCGCCTCCCACACCAGAAGAGGCCGCACGGTCCACGCGGGAACCGTCCGAAGCGGTTGCGCCGCCTGTGGCTGCCCCTACGCGAAGGCGTGGGACGAAGCCCGCAGGGACTGACGCAGCAGCCGCACCCGACCCGTCCGTCACCGAAACCCCGCCGCGAGCCGCTCGCTCTCGACGCAAAGCCGCCCCCACCGGAGCGGATGACTCACTCCCCATACCCCCCGTTGAGACGCCTGCTGCGACGGAAGGGGCTTCTGCGCCCGATAAATTGCCTGCCAGCCGTCGCACCGCCGGGAGGTCGAAACCTGCGCCCACCGAGGCGGCTGCCCCCCCGCTTGTTGAACCTGCCACGCCTCTCGAAGAGAAGCCCCGCTCGCGTCGCCGCGCAAAAACGACCGAAGAGCCTCCAGTCGCCGGAACGTCCTCCAGCGAAGCCGCAGTGCCTCCCGCACCTTCACCCTCTCGCCGCACAGTGTCCGTCCGTGCCCCCATTGCTGGCCCTGAGATTTCAGCCCCTGGCAGCTCCGCCCCCCAGCCTCAGTCCGAGGCCATCCCGGAGCCAGAAGCTGAGACGCCGCGGCCCGAGCGCCGCAGCACACGCGGTCGAAGCCGTCGCAAAACCGAGCCCGTTGCCGAGAGCGCGGCGGAGAGCAATGTCTCCACTGCAGTGGAGACCCCGAACGAAGTGCCTGATTCCGCCTCTCCGCAGGCAGGGGAAAGTAGCGCAAGCGACGCAGCAGAAACCGGAACTACGCCTGATCGATCACGCCGTCGCCGCTCCTCGCGCACTCGTCGAGGCGCGGAAGAGACGCCCGCAGTCGCGGGTATGGAGACGCCTCCCGTCGCCGATGTAACTATTGAGGCTGCCGCCGAATCCGTTGCGGACGCCGATGGGTCAGCCGATGCAGAGGCCAATCGCTCCCGCACCCGACGCCGGGGAGGACGGGGTCGGCGCGCTCGCACCGGCGAGGAGATCGAGACCGTAGCCGAGACTGTCGTTGAAGCTGTCGCCGAGCCTGAGCCTGTCGTCGTGCCCGAGCCCATCGTGATTCCTGTCGACACGACTGTCGGCGCTCACCTCATCGCACGCAATGGGCTGCCTGAGATCACAATAGACACCGTCGTGCATCCTCCCGTGCTTTTCTTCGGCAATATGGACGGAGCTGCGAACCGCCAGCGCGTCCTGTCCGAAGTGCGCCGCGCCGCCAGAGCAGGGATCCATCTGCACTCGGTCCTCGTCGATCTTCCGTGCCCACTCTCCGACGCCAGCCATGCCCTCGCCGAGATAGACGACCGTCTGCGAGCCGTACTCGAGGCCGATCCTGACGGCTACGTCATGCCGCGCATCGTCTTTGTCCCCGCTCGCGGGTGGAAGCGCGAATACCCGACCGACATTGCCGCCTACGCCGACGGCACCGCTGGTGATCCGTCCCTGACCAGCGAGCGTTACTGGAGGGAGGCCGAGCGCGCGCTCGGCACCATGATAGTCCATTTGAGCGAGTTCGCCTGGGGGCGACGCGTGTTTGGCTACCATCTCGAGCGCGGCGAGTGGTTTCAGCCCGCCGAGCAGGGCTTCGACCGCAGCGTCGTCAATCGGGATGCATTCCGTGACTGGCTCCGCGCCCGTTACCGCGACAGCCTCGTCAGTCTGCGGGCCGCCTGGTACGACGGTGATGTTGAGTTTCACACGGCGGAGATTCCCGCGTTGCCCGTCCGTCCCAACCCGCAACGCGCCTTCTTTGAAGCGCGGCGCGAACGCCCGACGATCGACTTCTACGAGTTCACCTCCGAGAGCACGGCGCAACGGCTGATCTCGCTGGCGCAGGCCATCAAGCGCGCGGCGGAGCATCAGGCGCTCGTCTCCGTCTGCTACGGCTACACCTTCGAGTTCGGACATGGCTATAGCGGCCACCTCGCGCTCGGGATGCTCGAAGCCGCTCCCGGCATCGACCTGATCTGCGGCCCGCCGTCTTATCGAGACCGTCAGCCCGGCGGCGGAGCGTCGTTCCCATCGCCCGTCGACTCGCCGCCACTCCACGGCAAGCTCTGGCTCACTGAGGACGACACCAAGACCTTCCTCGCCCCCGTAGGGCAGGACCCTGACGACTTCAATCCCCGTCTCGCCGACCGCCCTGCTACCGAAGAGGCCCTTGCCCGCATGATCGGCAAGACCCTCGCGAGCGGGACAGGAGTCGGCTTCATGGACCTCTGGGGCGAAGGCTGGCTCGATGACGATGGCCTTTGGGAACGCATAGGCCAGTTTACGAAGCAGTACGCCGCCTTCCAGCGGCACCGCGAATATCCGCGTGTGCCCGAGGTCGTCGTCCTGATCGACGAGCGCAGCCTGCTGCACATTCAGCGCGGCGAGCCCTTCTTCCGACGCCTCACCAACGGCCTGCGCGAAACCCTTCAGCGCGCCGGGATCTCCTACGGCCTCTATCTGCAGAGCGATCTGCTTGCGGAGAGCTTTCCGACCGAGGCCAAGCTCTATCTCTTCCTCACGCCGTTCCGGATCACCGCTGCTCAGCGCGGCGCAATAAAGGAAAAGCTCCAGAGCGGTGGCAAGACGCTTGCTTGGCTCTACGCTCCCGGATCGTGCGAGGAGAGGCCCACCATTGGCGGCCTTCTTGAGGAGGGAACCAGCGGCACCGTAGGGATGGCGCTGCGCCCGCAGGAGTGGAACGCGGAGATCGGGTCACGCATAACGGAGCCAAGGCACCCGCTGACCGACCGCCTCGCCACCCGCGAGCTGGGCGCTCGCGAGCGGCTCATCCCTTCCTACTATGTGGCTGACGAGACGGCGCAGGTGCTGGCTGAATATCAGGGATCGGGCCTGCCCTCCATCGCCGTGAAGGAGTCGCCCGGCTGGAAGTCCGTGTTTATCGGCGAGCCGGTGCTGCCCCTCGAACTGCTGCGCGGCCTCTGCCGCTATGCGGGCGTGCATCTCTGGACTCCGCAGGGCGAGGATATCGTTTCGGTAGGCGGCGGCTGGGTCACGCTTCATGCCGCTCGCGACGGGCAGAGAACTCTCCGGCTTCCCGATGCGATGGGCCTGTACGATGTCACGGACAGCCGCCTGATCGCCGACGAGACGCGGGAGTACCGCCTGTTCATGAAGGGCGGGACTACCCGAACCTTCTGCGTTGGCAATGTCGAGCGGTTCCAGGGCATTGGACTCCCTAACTACACTCCGCCCGGCGCCGAGCGCGCCCGCATCGTTCTGAATGCTGGCCCCCCGGATCGTGCGGAACAGCTTGAAAAAACAGATCGTCCGGAGCGAGCGGAGCGACCGGAAAGAGCAGAGCGTACCGATCGCCCTTCCGAGCGAATGGAGCGTTCCGACAAGCCGGAGCGCATCATCCGGCCCGATCCCCGTCCTCCGCGGGAGCCACGTCCGTTCAACCTCCCTCCGCCTCCTCCCCTGCCGTTGTCGGCGGCGGATGAGGCGCGCAGGGCAGAGGAGCGGCGACAGGCGGTCGAGACTCTTCGAGCCATCATTTCGGCTGATCCGCTGGAGATCGAAGCTGTCACGTTGAGTGCAGAGGTCGAGCGCGCCTCCCTCGAGCTATCCGATGAAAGGCCGTTAACAAGCCTCGCCGCGGTCGCGCCTGGCATAGAGACCGTGCTGCCGGACACGGAAGGCGAGATGATGGCGAACGGACGCCGTCGGCGAAGGCGGGGCGGACGCGGACGCGGCAGAAGAAGCCTGGCTGACGGCACGGAAGCGCCGCTCACCGACGAAGAGGCGCAAGCCGAGGCCAACTCACCCTCTGCGGAGAGCGACGGCGTCTTTTCCGACGACCTTTTCGAGCCTCCCGCGATGGTGGAATCAGTCGAGAGCGCTCCGGAGCCTGCGCTACTCCTCCCGGAGCCCTTCCGATTTCACGACGAGGTGGAGCCGGACTAAGAAGCGCTTAATCCCCTTTCCTTTTCTGAAGGGAAGGGGATCGGGCTTAGGACATAGCATGACGAAAAATGCTCCCACTATGAAGGAGATGCGGGCCTACAAGATAGGGGCAAGGGCGCGTAAATTCGCGGTCGAGGACTGCCCCATCGAAGGCTACGAACTGCTGCTGACTGCTCTTGCGGAAGCCAAAGAGTCCGATATAGAGCTGCATACTTTGCTTCAGACAGAAATGGTGAAATACGAGCGCCGTCTGGAGGCGATCAACGCCGCAGAGGATGTCGTATAGAGATCAGGCCCCAATCAGAAAGGAACATTCGCATGCCTATCCCTCGCCGCACTCTTCTCAGCCTCGCGCTGATCGCATTCGCTCTGCCGCTTGGCGCCACCTCGCTGCTCGCCGAGCCGCCCACGCCTGTCAAAGCCGCGCTCAAGCCTGACGTCGCCCTGCTTATCAAACAGTCCACAGATGCTTACAGGAAGATGAAATCCTATAAGCATACAGCCCTCTATGTCATCGAAGGCAAGGACCCGGCGACTGGCGAGACTACGAAACGAGAGACCAAGTTCACGCTCGCGCTGGATCGCCCCAATAAATTCGTTTACCGCAACGATTCAATGCCCCTCGCCGCCGCTGTCTCGGACGGCAAAACCTTCTTCAATTTCCGCGGCGGGGAGACGCCTCAATACACTAAAGGCGATGCGCCCGCCGACTTCAAGGGCATCAACATTGTGGACGACGTGGTGTTCGAGCCGCTGGCGACCTACCTCATCGCGCTGATGCTCCAGGGTGACGCGCTGGCCGACAAGGATGTGCGCAGCGCATTGGAGAAGGCGACCATCAAGCCAGGCACCACTACGGAGGGCGGCAAAAAATGGGTCGTGCTTTTGATGCCGTTCGGGCAGGAGACCCCTACCGAAATCTACTTCAACCCGGACGATCATCTTATCGGCAGAGCCGTCATGCGCGTGCCGCAGTTTCAGGTCAAAGTGATCGAGAGCTACGAGAATGTGTCGATCAACAAGCCCATCGAGGCAAGCGTATTCCAGTACACGCCTCCTGCTGGCGCAAAGCAAATCGAGAAGTTCGTGCCCACGCAGATGCCCAACGACGCCCGGAGAGCCCTGCCTGCTGCCGGCGAAGAGCATGCGGTGAAAATCGCTCGGAAATAGTTTGAGAGTTGCGACACTTTTTGGCGCGCGGAGCCGTCGTCAGAGTGAAGCTGTCTGAAAAGGAGAACTACAATATGGTCGCCACTCCGGTTGATACCCGCGCCAGTCTGAAAGCTGACTGCCCCCGCAAAGCCCTGCTCGAAGCCGTTCAGACGGTCGGCCATGCCGTCTCTGGCCGCAGCGCTCTTCCCATTCTCAGCCATATCCTGGTTCAGGCGGAGGGCGATGGCCTGCGGCTGATCGCCACCGATCTGGAGCTTGGCATATCCTGCTACATCCCCGCGAAGATATCGGAGATGGGCGGCCTCACCGCTCCGGCGCGCACACTGACCGAAGTGCTGGCGAACCTTCCTGACAAGAGCGATGTCGCACTTTCAGTAGACAAAAGTCACACTGTTCGAGTCCATAGTGGCCGCTCGGATTACAAGATCCTCGGCCTGCCCGCAGAGGAGTATCCTAAACTGCCGGAGGTGAAGGAGAGCGTCGGCTTCTCCATCCCGCAGGCGAAGCTCAAGGAGATGATCCGCCAGACTCTGTTCGCTGTCTCGACCGACGAGAACCGAGCGATCCTGACCGGCATCCTCATGGTCTTCGACGGCGAGACGCTCAAGTTCGTCGCGACCGACACGCATCGCCTCGCGGTGAAGACGGCGATCACCTCCAATGGAACGGGTTCGCAGACGGCGATCGTCCCTTCCCGCGCCATGAACGAGCTGACCCGCCTGCTGACGGATGCCGAGGGCGATGTCCAGGTGATGCTCTCCGCGCACCATGTGCAGTTTCAGCTGCCGGGCGAGACGAATGTCCAGATCATCTCCAAACTGATCGAGGGGCAGTTCCCGAACTACCAGCGTGTGATTCCGGCGGGCTTCCAGAAGAAGTTGACCATCCCCGTCGAGCCGTTGCTTCGCGCCACGCGCCGCGCCTCCATCGTCGCCCGCGAAAGTTCGCAGCGCGTCATTCTGCGCACGGAAGACGACAAGATCGTCCTCACTGCCGAGAGCCAGATGGTGGGCAACGCGTATGAGGAGATCGAGGCGGTGCGTGAGGGCGACGATGTCGAGATCGCCTTCAACTGCAAGTACCTGCTGGATGTGCTGGCGGTTCTGGAAGAGGATCATCTTCAGCTGGAGCTGACCGAAGCGCTGAAGCCCGGTATTCTGCGCCCAGTGCCGCGCGTAACGAAAGAGGACGAAGCGGGCGAAGCGCTAGTCCCCGATTACCTCTGCGTCCTG
>JANXLO010000080.1 GCA_025355115.1 Chthonomonadaceae bacterium | reverse complement strand
GCTCTCATGGCGCTGAGCGTGACGGCGAACAGCGCGGCTCGAGCTCAGACGCGCCCCGCGCCCGCCGCGCAGGACGATGTTTTTCCGCGCCTGGTCGCCATCGAGAAAATCCTTGATGCGAAGCGGCAGGAGCTGCATATTCCCGGAGTCGCCTTCGCCATCGTGAAGGACGATCAGGTGATCTACAGCCGTGGCCTTGGGCTACGGGATGTCGGCAATCAGTTGCCTGTCACGCCCGAGACGCTGTTCGCAATCGGCTCCTCGACGAAGGCCTTCACCGCGATAACAGTGATGATGAGCGCGGACGAGGGCAAGCTCACCCTCGACGCTTCGCCCCGCAAATATCTGCCCTATTTTCATCTGAAGGACCCCGATGCGGACAGGCGAGTCACGCTGAGCGACCTCCTCTCGCATAGAACTGGCCTGGACAGAACCGACCTCGTCTGGACATCCGGGCGACTCAAATCCGAGGAGCTGATTCGCTACCTCGCCAGCGTCAAGCCGAGCGCGAAGCTGGGCGAAAAGTTTCAGTATCAGAATATGATGTTTCTTACAGCGGGCGAGGCGGTCGGCAAAGTGCAGGGACAGCCCTGGACGAGCGTCGTCGCGAACCGCATCTTCAAGCCACTGGGCATGACACAGACCAACACTTCCATTCAAGCGATGCAACGGGCCGACAACCACGCATTGGGCTACAACTGGAGCAAAGAGAAGAACTACACCATCGTTCCGATGCGCGACATTCGGTACTGCGCTCCCGCTGGCGCGATCAACTCCAACCTGACAGACATGGTGAAGTGGGTGAGGTTCATGCTGGATGGCGGTGTCTGGAACGGCAAACGACTGATTTCGGAGAAGAACTTTGCAGAACTGACCGTGCCAAGAATCACAGTCGCGGGCGACATGAAATATGGGTACGGCTGGTTTCTGCGCAACTGGAACGGGCATCAGGTCGTGGAGCATGGCGGCAATATCGACGGCTTCAACGCCGAAGTCGCGCTGATGCCCGACCAGCATCTTGGCTTCGTCATGCTTACGAATGTGTTCGTTTCGTCGCTGGGCGAGACGGCCCAGAGCGCAGTATGGGACAATCTGGTCGGGCAACCGTCACCGTCCGCAGCGTCCGCTCTGGTGCCGACGCAGGAACAGGCCGTTGGGGTCTATCACTCCGACAGTCCGAACCTCGACTTCAGCGTAGCTCGAAAGGACGGGAAACTGACGCTTCAGAACGTCGCAAGCGACAAAGTGATCCTCCTCGAGCTGCTGAAGGACGGGCGCTATAAGCCTGGGCCTCCTGTGCCGGACGGCGTTTTCTTCAGCTTCAGGTTCTCGAAGGATCGGCCGAATGAGACTGAAATGGTGCTCGATCAGAGCGGCCTTAAACTGCCGTTCAAGCGAGTGAAGGAATCGGCGGTCGCCGCGCCCAATGAGAAGTACGATGGCCCGCTCAAAGAGCTCGTCGGGCCGTATAAGGTGAAGACTGCGCCGGTCTCCTTCGAGATAGCGGTGCGAAGCGGCAAGGTCTCCTTCGTCGTTCCTGGCCAGCCTGCCTATGCGTTGGTGGAGAAGGCGAAGGACCAGTATGCGCTCGGCAATCTGCCGTCCGATTTTGGGCTGCTCATACACCGCGACGCCTCAGGCAAAGTGGTCGGCGCGACCCTGAAGCAGCCTGCGGCACAGGGCGATCTTGAGCTCGTCTACACTGGCGGCCCGCCTCCCGCAAACATTCCGAGCGTTGAAGTGGTCATGCGCAGGAGCATAGAAGCGCTGGGCGGCGAGGACGCCATACGGAGTCATCACTGCTTCATCATCGAGTTTCGCACGGAGATCCCGACGCAGGGGCTGTCCGGCACGACCACTATAACCGCGCAAGCGCCCGCCGCGCTGACGGTGGAATCCAGGTACGTGGTCGGCAAAAAACCGGTTTTAGAGATGAGGGACTACTTCGACGGCGAAACGGGAGGGCTTCAAAGTACCGTGGCTGCGGCGAGCGTCAAAAGCGGTGATGCGCTGGAGAGTGCGAAAATCAGCTCTGTCTTCAACAGCGAGCTCCTATGGAAAACGCTCTACAAGTCTGTGACAGTGAAGCGGACGGAGAAGGTGGGAGAGGAGGAGTGCTACGTCGTCGAGCGAACCCCGTCCAGCGGCGCTCCCTCCACTCAGTACCTCTCGGTGAAGACTTTTCTTCCGGTGAAGGTGGAGACGACTTCGGACATTCCGGGCATCGGAGCACTGACCATGGCGGAGACCTTCAGCGACTATCGCACCGTTGGGGGAATGAAGATTCCCTATCGCCACGTCATGTCGAACCCCCTCACGGGAGAGAGCATCTTGACCGCAAAGCGAGTGCGGTTCGATGTGGCCATCCCTGACTCTGCATTCCAGGCGACCCCGAAACGATGAGATGGTTCACGTGGAAACGCATATGCACGATAGGCGGCGCTGGAGTCGCCCTGTTTTTCACTGGCTTTGCGATTTGCAAATTGGCAGGGAGCGAACCCGGCGTTCCCTGGCAGACGGGCGCAGGCTACTCACTACTATTCGGCGGTTTTCTGATCGTGAGCATCTTGTCCATGAAATCAAGGGCCGCCATCATCGGCAAAATTTTCTACGGCGAGTAGCTGATGGGGCAAGAGCGACGGAGCACACTCACTGAAAGGAGTTAGATTGTTTCTCTGGCTTGCGAATATGGTCGCGCTGCTGCACGGAGCTGTGGTGGTCTGTGTCCTCCTCGGCACTGCGGCGGCGATAGTGGGCATGTTGCGGCGACACCCGCGCCGCGAAAAGCTCTACTATCTTCTGCTGGCCTGTGTGCTGACTTCGCAGTTTGTACGAGGCGAATGCATCCTGACGGTGCTCGAGAAGACGCTTCTCCGCGCACACAATTCGTCCGCCGTCTATCACAACTCTTTCCTGCTACAATACCTCCCCTGGCTGCCCCCCTGGACAATAAATTTCCTCGGGCCAGTAGTTCTCCTTCTCTCCCTGCTCGCCTACCCCTACTGGCGCATGCGTGACCGTCTGTGCCTTGCCGACAAGCTCGCTCTTACTCAGCCCGTTCCTCTTTAAACAGGCTTGCGGGCTATTCGTCTGTGAGCAGGGATTTGAGTTTGGGGTCGGCGAGGAGGGTGGTCAGCGTCATCGGCTTGCCATCAACCTTGATCCTCTCGCGGATGAGGCGGATGCCGTGGCTGTAGTCGACATAGGTATCGCGATGGACGATGGTCAGAGGCTGTATGGGGGTGCCGTCGAGCTTGTGCCAGCCGTAGATGGCGACCCGGTTCGGCTTTTCGAGCAGCCGAAGGGACTGCACGACGTCCTTCTTGATTCCTGCGACGAGCAGGCCGAGCGGCTTTCCGGCGCGCTGGGCTTCGATGATCGCATTGTGCTCGAGGAAAGTGCTGACCGCCTCGCGCTTCTCCGTCATCGGGTGAGGCTCAAGTTTGACCTCCGCTCGCTCATAGATGATGTCCGTCATTTTGCGCGTTGGCAGCCCGCAACCGAAGCGGGCTGCGATTTGAAGCGCGGTCGTTGGAGTCAGGGGCGTCCGTACAAAATCGCTGTCGCTTCCGACGGCAAGGTAGTCCGGCATCACATCGAACAGAACGATATGGGTCGCCCCGTCGCTGTCCCGCCCAGTGAAGCGAATGGTTTTAAGTGTGCGCAGGAAGGTCGGAATGTTGCCGTTGCTGATCTCTTTGAGCAGCAGAGCCTCCCGATCGGCAGTCGCCAACTCCGCGGTTCGTGCCATGACCGCCTGACCGCCCTCCGCATTTGTCGGTCGGGCGGGCACAGCCGCAAGCAGAGCGGTTGGGAGCGCCGGAGCCGCAGGCTGTATCCAGGAGAGATAGGCTCGCGGCCCACCGGATACTCCCCACTTTTTCTCCTCCGGCATCCCGTACGTGAGCCCCATCAGCAGGCCGTTCATATCCCCCACCAGAGCGGTATGCAGAATCTTATTTTCAGGGTTTTTGTGGATAAGGAAGAGGGCCTGGTGATTCCGGCTTTCGTAGCGGTCGAATCCGTCCTGCTCCGTATGCTTGAGAGGAGTCACTGGGCCGAAGTAGTCCAGCATTCTGTGGGAGGCGCGGAAAGTGCCGCCGTCCGGCCCGACAACTGGCTTGCCATTCAGTTGGATATTGCGGTCGTCATACGCGACCGTGACAAGGGTATGCCGACGGGAGGCTTTAAGCCAGGCCTGAAGCTTCTCACCATGCCTCTCCTCGTTAGAGTAGGCGTAGTTCGCGTCCAAAAATAGAATGCGATCCACGTAATCGGGAATAGCATCGCCACCGTTGATAAAACCAAAGAGGAGACCGCCCCCGCCACTGTGGCCCGCGAGCGTGACTCGCACCGGCGCTCCTGGGACACGCTGCCATGCCTCCTCCACCAGTGTCCTGATGAGCGCCGCGTTATCCGGGTGCTGCTGGCGCCAGGCGGGCCAGCTGTGTCCTGCGGTTTCCGCGCAGACAAGGACGATGTTCTCACGCCTGTCCAACTCACGAAGCCGCCGGGTTTGGGCCGCGATATGCTGAATGTCGAAATGCCAGTCCGTGCCCGCGCGGGAGGCCGACCCCATGGTCTGCTCGATAGTGTTGCCATTAGGCGTCGCATAGAAGATTAGACGAGTCGGCTTTTTCGCGTCGAATGTCGCCAGTGCAGATGCGTTGAACAGCATCCTCAC
>JANXLO010000066.1 GCA_025355115.1 Chthonomonadaceae bacterium | reverse complement strand
GCTCGCTGTCGTCGTGCGTCAGGGTAACTCTGGCTACAGTCCCGGTGAACTGCCTCCAGCTTCCGCCAGAGCTCTTGCCGCCGCTCGAAAGGAGCTTCGGAGCCGGAGTCGTGCGGGAGACGAGTTGACGCAGATTGACGGGACCCATGGCCTCATTTCCCGGCTTGTGGAGGAGCTTGGCGCTGACCGCGTTACGGACGAATTTTTTGCCTCCGAGCGCGACTTCTACCTGAGCCGCAACTCTGCAGCGCGATGGCAGTATGGCCGCCAGACTGAGCTAGGCATCGGTTGGGCGAATCACGATCATCACACCTACCGCAGCTCTCGCCGCTCTTTTCGCGCCTTGATGCAGCTATGGCAAAGTCTAGGCTTCGTAGCTCGCGAGCGCTTCTACGCGGGTGAGGAGGCGGGCTGGGGGGCGCAGATATGCGAGCACCCCGTGGGCCGTGTCGTGATCTTCTCCGATGTCGACATGAGCGCCGCCGAACTCGACATCGACTTTCTCGCCGCCGATCTTGCTCCCCGCGCTGAACTTGGCACGATCGGACTATGGTGTGCCCTGCACGGCAGCAGCATCGGTCAAGCGGGAATGCATCATTTGGAATGCGAATTCGATTTCGAGCAGGCAAAGACCAATCTCGAGGCTGCGGGCTTCCCCGTGATGCCGCCTTTCACCGACCTGCCGATGCTCAAGCAGGCGTTCAGCGCGGCGGAGATGTGGCCTGTCTCTGCCGAGCGACTACATCCATTGCTGGCTGCTGGCTCAATCACCGCCGAACAGGCCAATCGTTTTCTTGCGCAGGGCGCGCCCAGCAGTCACCTTGAGATACTTCAGAGGTGGGACGGCTTCAAAGGCTTCAACAAGACCGGGGTCAGCAGCATCATTCGTGACACCGATGCGAGGAACATGTGAGCGTATGCACAGCGGAAAAACAAATTTCATTGGCGGGAAATGGGTTCAGGCGCAGGACGGGCAGACGTTCGAGTCGTTGAACCCGGCGCGCACTGCTGAGGTGATTGGAAGATATGCGAGGTCGTGGCAGGCGGATGTCGAAGCAGCGGTCACAGCAGCGGCGGCAGCTTACCCGGCCTGGCGACGGATTCCCGCTCCCGTGCGCGGCGCGACTCTGTTTCGGATGGGACAGCTACTCGAGCGAGAGAAGGAGCGGCTTGCTCGACAGATGGTCGAAGAGATGGGCAAGGTGCTCGTCGAGGCGCGTGGCGACGTGCAGGAGGCCATCGATATGGCCTACTACATCGCGGCGTTCGGGCGAATGCCTAACGGAAGCGTCGTCCCTTCCGAGCGCGCGGAGATGTTCTGCTCGGCGCAGCGTATGCCCGTCGGCGTGGTGGGACTGATAACGCCCTGGAATTTCCCTATCGCTATTCCAAGCTGGAAGATGTTTCCGGCGCTGCTCGCCGGAAACACGGTCGTGCTGAAGCCCGCCGAGGACACGCCGGGATTGGCTGTGTCGTTCGTAGAGTTGCTTGTCGAGGCGGGAGTGCCTTCGGGCGTGGTCAATCTGGTGACAGGCTTTGGCGCGGAGGCAGGAGCGGCTCTCGTCGAATCTGCGGGAGTCTCGACCATCTCCTTCACCGGCTCGACGGAGACGGGACGCCTGATCGCTGGGCGCTGCGGGCAACTGATGAAGCGCGTCAGTTGTGAGCTGGGCGGGAAAAATGCAATCGTTGTGATGGACGATGCGAACATCGAACTGGCCATCAAGGGCGCGCTCTGGAGCGCTTTTGGAACCGCAGGGCAGCGCTGCACGGCTGCGAGCAGACTGATCGTGCATCGGGACGTGAAGCGCAGATTTCGTGACGAGCTTGTGGATCGCGCGAGCGCTCTGCGCATGGGTGCTGGGATAGACCCGAAGGCGCAGATCGGCCCCGTCATCAACCGCAAACAGCTTGAGCGAATCCACCGTTACGTGGGGATCGGCGTCGCGGAGGGAGCTAAAACACTGACCGGCGGCAGAGTTCTCGATGAAGGGGCCTTTGGAGACGGATGCTTCTACGCGCCGACGGTGCTCGATGACATGACGTTGTCGATGCGGGTTGCTCAGGAGGAGATTTTCGGGCCAGTCACGGGGATAATCGAAGTCGGGAGTTTGGAAGAAGCGCTCGCCGCCGCCAACTCCACTCAGTACGGACTCTCACTCTCCCTCTACACTCAAAACGTTACAAGTGCTTTTCGGGCGATCCAGGAGCTGGAGGCGGGCATCGTCTACATCAATCTGCCGACAAGCGGAGCGGAGATCCAGCTGCCTTTCGGCGGCGTCAAGAACACTGGCAATGGTCATCGGGAAGCCGGCTGGATGGCGATGGACTACTGCACAGAGTGGAAATCCATCTACGTCAACTACGCTGAATCAGAAGAGCTCGTCCGCGCACAGATCGATACTCAGGTCGCCTGAGGAGCCATTTTCCAATGACCTTCGTCCAGCTCGTCATCGCTGCAACTTACCCCCCTCCCTAGGAAATCACCCGGATCAACCGACAGGCATAAGCACGCCGTATCAGTCTCAAACGACTCCTCCGGATCGCTTCGTGCCTGCTTATCGGTCGGGCATCTGGATGCAACACTGTTTTTTCTGGGAAAGGGAGTAATGAAATGTTGACGGATAAGCACGTTCTGGAATTGAACGCTTCGCAACTGCTGTCGGAGGTGGTTGGCTTCGAGACGAATGAGGTGGCTCGCACAGCCCTAGGCAGCTCGGTAACGACATTCAGCGGACGAGAGTTCATCGATTTCACGGGTGGGATTGCTGTCCATGCCCTCGGTCATGGACACGCGGAGGTTGTCGCGGCGATCGTCGAGCAGGCGGCGAAGGTGCTTCATGTATCCGACATCATGCGGCATGTCCCTCAACTCGAGCTCGCTCAGTTTCTGCGCGAGCGATTCGCAGAGGCGGTGGGAGGCGAGGAGTGGGCACTCCTCTTCATGAACAGCGGCAGCGAGTCAATCGATGCCGCTGCAAAGCTCGCGCTGAAGGCGACTGGACGGCACAAGTTCGTGGCGTTCGAGGGGGCGTTTCATGGACGAACGTTGTTCGCCTCCGCTCTCTCACGTTCTAAGAAAGTTCACTGGGCAGCGTACGAAGGGTTTCTCTCTCCACTAAGAGCGGACATTCACCATGTATCCGCGCCTCGCTGCGGCGGCTGCACTCAGCAACGAGACGACTGCTGCATGAACAGCCTGGAGCGGCTTCTGGATGAGATCGGCGACGAGGTGGCAGCCGTGTTCTTCGAGGCGCAGCAGGGCGAAGGGGGCTACCACCCGATGTCGCTGGAAGCTGCGATGCGGATGCGTGAGCTTACCACCAGCCACGGCATACTGCTGATAGCGGACGAGATACAGTCCGGGTTCGGGCGCACGGGCCGCTGGTTCGGGTTCGAGCATCTGGGCATCTCGCCGGATATGGTCGTGTTCGGCAAGGCAGTCGGCGGCGGACTTCCTCTGGCAGGCTTTGGCGCCTCCCGATCACTGATGGGTCGCTGGCAGCCGGGTGAGCACGGCACGACATTCGGCGGCAACCCCATCGCGTGTGCGGCAGGGCTAGCGGCGCTTCGAGTAATCGAGCGAGAGGGCCTGATCGGGCGAGCGGCACGGCTTGGAGAGGCAGTCACGGCGCGCCTGTGCGAACTTGTGGGGCAGTACGGCGTGGCGGACGTGCGCGGCAATGGCCTTATGATCGGCGTTGAGTTGCGTGATCCCAATGGTCAGCCCGACTATCTGCGTTGCGATGCCGTCAAGCTCCGATGCCGTGAGGCAGGCCTGCTTATTCTCACTTGCGGCGCAAAGATCGGCAACCCCGCCGCTGACAACTCTACGTTACGACTCATTCCACCACTAAACACGCCCGAGCCGGTTCTTTGGCAGGGCATCGCCATCCTCGAGGCCGCTCTACAAGTGATAGCGTAGCCATTAGCTAAATTATTGGGTGCTCGCTCGATGCACGAGGAAGTTGCTATTATCGACGCTTCTCGTGCTCGGGCAATCAGTTAGTTCGAAGAGAGTCCAAAGGCAATTTGATGTCGTGGCTATTGAAGGAGTCGGGGCTGCGACCGGCGAACCGATTTCCGAGGCCTTGCTCGAGG
>JANXLO010000064.1 GCA_025355115.1 Chthonomonadaceae bacterium | reverse complement strand
CGTTTCCATCCGGATCCCGATGCACTCTTACCTCACACGGAGGAGATTCACTCGGAGCTTGCCCGGCTGATGCATGACAAGCAATCTCCTCACTGGCATCTCGCAGCCAATTTTCTAGGCCTTCTGAACGCTCCTTGGGCGACGGCTCTCCAACTCGAAGCGATCACGCAGACCTTTCCAGACGCCAACTTCGCGGACTTGATCATCACTTTGTGCACGTCAAAGGACAGCCAGTCGATTCCCACCATGGTCGCGCTGCTCGCGTCAGGTGATTTGGAGACCTGGCAGGCACAGATGACGGAGCACGCGCTTAGAAATCTCACTCGTGTCGTCGCTCTCAACGGGGGGCAGCCAGGCAGAGATGTCGACTGGCGAAAATGGTGGCAGGAGCATAGAGGAGAGTTGCCGGATGAGGTTCGTGCGCGCCCAATTCCCCACCTCCTGACCGTGGCCATGCAGACGGGAGTGCGGGAGATTCGCCGTGAGGCGACTCTGCATCGACTTGCCGATGACTCTAAACGCACCTACTTGCTTATATCACCCGGGATTCTGCTGACTCACAACTCCCTGACAGAAAAGCTGGATGTTCAACATCATCGCAATTCAGATGCCCAGAATGAATATGCCGGACTGCTCGTAGTGCTGAGCGATGGCGAAGTAAATACAAATGCGATGAGAGAGTTCTGGCAGAATGCAGCGAAGGCGTTCGGCGGCAGATACCTGATCGCTCTTGCTCAGGCACCGAAGTGGACGAGGCAGCAAGCTGTCCCGTGGGTCACCGGCAGAAACCGAGCACAGGTGCCGGAAGCGAAATTTACCACGGAGGAGTTTACAGCGCAGATCACAGAGGATGTCTCAGTCACCTACCCCATCGAGCCGAGTCGTGTTTTCCTGCTCGGATCGTCCGCAAGCGGGCCTGCAGTCTACACGTGCTCGCTTCAGCCACAGACTACTTTCCGGGGTTTTGCCATTATCTCATCGGAGTTCCGAGCCGGTCAACTGCCCCCTCTCGATGCCGCGAAGGGACGACGTTACTATCTGCTGCAGAGCAGAGAAGATAAATCTGCTCCCTATTTTCTCGCGGTGGCCGCTGAACGTCTGCTCACGAAGGCGGGGGCAACGGTCTGCCTGAAGCCAGTGACCGGCTACAACCCCTCTGCGCTGACGGTCGCCTCGATAGGGCCGTTGGCGGAAGCAGTGCGCTGGCTGGAGAACATAAAGTCCAGGTGACCAAGGAAGCAGGGAGTTATGCGAGACCTATCTGGCGGATATAGCAACGTTCATCTCGTGATGCCCGACGATGCCGAGTATATAGCGTTCATGCGGAGAATCCATGATCGCAGGCCTTCAAGGGGCGGACCGCGGGCCGCAGGGGAGATGCTGGGCGGCTTGGTGGAGAGGTGCGTGAGGCGCTGGCTCGAGGGTCACATCACCATGCTGGAGGAGCGGATCCTCTGCTACGAACAACGGCAGCGTGATGGCCGGCGGGCAGTGCTGTATCGAGAGCTAGACGGCGTCTGGCAGATCGACGCAGAATCGCTCTGCCTGTTCGAAATGAAGCTGACATTCCCAGAAAACATGGAGCGCGGGGTCGGCATCCGTCAATTGAACATCGCTCGGGACGTGCTGTACGCCGCGAACAAGTACCAGTACATTCTGCAGCGGCTGGTCTATGTCTCAGCGGAGCCTGTAACTGTCCTCGAAGACCTCCCCTCTCTTGAGCCTGACGACGAATGCGCGGAGTTGGGAGTGGTGTGGGTTCCGCCATCGGAAGTGGAGAAGGCAGCGATAGAACTGGAGATTCTGCTCC
>JANXLO010000054.1 GCA_025355115.1 Chthonomonadaceae bacterium | reverse complement strand
GGACGATGCGCTGGAGATCGACGCCAGCAATCTCACCACATCTTCGACGCCCCTCGATCTCGTGCAGAAAATGAGGGCCTCCTTCAACGTTCTCGGCGCACTGTTGGTTCGCTTTGGTCATGCCAGCGTCGCCATGCCCGGCGGCTGCGACATCGGCGCGCGCCCCGTCAACTACCATGTGAGAGGGCTTGAGGAGCTTGGCTGCAAACTCACTCTGGACCACGGCATTTACGAGGGGAAAGTAAAGAGGTTCGTCGGCGCGAACATCTCGCTCGAGTTTCCCAGCGCGGGAGCCACACAGCACCTGATGATTGCCGCCAGTCGCGCTAAAGGCCGCACCACCATCCAGAACTGCGCTGCGGAGCCGGAGATTGTCAGCCTCGCCGGATTCCTGAACGCATGCGGCGCAAAAATCAGCGGAGCCGGAACCCCGAACATAACGATAGACGGAGTCGAGGAGCTGCATCAGGCGGAGTACACTGTGATCTCCGACCGGCTTCAGGCTGGCACCTTCGCGCTCGCGGCAGCCATCACGGGCGGCGACGTCACCATCACTAACTCCGTTCCGGATCACTGCCGTTTGATTCTCGCCAAGCTGATCGATGCAGGCATCGAAGTGTCTACGACCGAGGACAGCATGCGCATTCGTCGCGACGGCAGAATTCAGCCGACCGACATTAAAACGATGCCGCATCCGGGCTTCCCCACCGACATGCAGCAGCCTTTCGTCTCCCTGCTTTCGCTCGCGGACGGCTGCTCGGTCGTCACCGAGACAGTCTACGAGAACCGCTTCCGATACACCACCGAGCTTGAAAAAATGGGGGCGGACATCCGCGTGGAGGGACGCACCGCCATAGTGCGCGGCGTGGAGCGGCTGACGGGCGCGGCGGTGAGCTGCACCGATCTGCGCGCCGGAGCCGCTGTTTTGGTCGCCGGACTGGCGGCAGAAGGCGAGACCGTCATCGACAATCTCCACCACCTGGATCGTGGCTATGAGGACATCGTGCCGAAATTACGAAGCCTGGGCGCGCGAATTTCACGCAGTGACGGAAAGAGCGCGACGGGAGGGCTCCACGTGTGTTCAGCTTAGTACCCGAACTCGGCATCGACCTCGGCACCGCCAACATTCTCGTCTACATGCGCGGCAAAGGCATTGTGCTTCGTGAGCCGTCCGTAGTCGCTATTTCCACAAAAACCAGGGCCGTCCAGGCCGTCGGCGAAGAGGCACGCCTGATGCTCGGACGGACGCCCGGCCATATCATCGCGGTGCGCCCCATGAGCGACGGCGTGATCGCGGACTACACCATCACGCAGAAGATGCTCGCCTACATCTTCGTCAAGGTGGTCGGCAAAAAGCGCATTTTCAAGCCTCGCGTACTCATCTGTGTGCCATCGCAGGTGACGAGCGTGGAGCGCCGCGCCGTAATTCAGGCGGCTCTTGAAGCTGGCGCGAGCGAGGCCCACACGATTGAGGAGCCGATGGCTGCGGCTATCGGCGCGGGCCTTCCCATCTCCACCCCTGGCGGCAACATGGTCGTGGACATCGGCGGCGGCACCACCGACATAGCCGTCATTTCGCTTGGTGGCATCGTGGCCAGCGAGAGCCTACGCGTCGCGGGCAACCGCATGGACGAAGTCATCATCCGTCACATCAAAGCGGTCTACAGCCTCATGATCGGGGAGCGAACGGCGGAGGAGATAAAGACCCGTATCGGCTCCGCATACCCCATGGATCAGGAGTTGACGCTCTCGGTAAAGGGCCGTGATATGGTGGCAGGTCTGCCCAAGACCGTGGAGGTCTCCTCGATCGAGATACGTGAGGCGCTCTCCGAACCGGTGACGTCGATTGTCGAGAAGGTCAAGCGGGTGCTGGAGCAGACGCCGCCCGAACTTGCCGCCGACATTATCGAGCGCGGAATCGTACTGACTGGAGGAGGCGCATTGCTGCGAGGCCTCGATAAACTGCTGACGGTTGCGACTGGCATTCCGGTCTACGTGGCAGAGGACCCCCTCTCCTGCGTCGCCATCGGAACCGGGCGAGCGCTTGAAGAGCTTCAGGCGATTCGCGAGAGCGCGATTATCACAAGGGCGGATCGCTGACAGTGGGGTGCTCGGTAGAACGAAGTTTGCGCTGACGGCAGAGGAAGGCGGCATAGCAGTGAAGCGAGCATCTCTTCGGCGTTCCATCAAGGCAGTCTGCATTTTGGCAGCGGGCTTCTGTACCATAACGGCGCACACGCAGACGTTGCCGCCCGACGTCCGGGCCGGTCATTGGGCCGCCGCTCAGGTGCAGTCCGTGCTCCGCAACGGCGTTCTAACTGCAGAGGCTGACAAGGCATTCCATGGGGATGCCACGGTGACCCATGTTCAGGCGATCCTCGCCCTCGCCAAGCTCGCTCATGCGCTTGAGGGCGGGACGTGGCAGGCCAGCAAGAGCATACCAATCTCCTCTGCCAAGACAGGCATTGCCCCCAAAGCGGGAACCTGGGAGTCTAAGGACGTTTCGCGCTACGTGTTCGCCTCAGTGCTCACGCGAATGGGCGACTTTGTGACAGCCGTGCTAGTGCGCCCCAAAGCCGATGAGAAAGACTTGGGGAAATCCATCGCCATTCCTGACGCAGTTCATTTGAGTGTGCCAAAAACCAGCCCAGCTTACGATTCGCTCGCTTTTCTTGCGAAGGGGCGCATGGTCACACCTGGATCCCCTCTGCTCGCCGCTGACGACAAACCCCTCAAGTCCGCTGAAATGAGCCGAGCCCTCCATGACTTGGTCACCGGATTGAATGACCGCCTGACCGACCTGGGCCACGATGAGGATGGCGGAACGCGCGAAGCCCCTCACGCTCCGCCCGCCGCGAAAAAAAAGTGACACAACCCGCAGTCTTTCACGCTCCCATTGTCAGTCGATAGAGGTTTTACGCAACCGCCATGACCACGACTACACCACTACGCTGCAAATGCCGCCGACAGGCGGAGACCAGCCTGCGCTGTGCCCGTTGCAGCGTTC
Source organism: Chthonomonadaceae bacterium (assembly GCA_025355115.1). Classification (GTDB taxonomy): domain Bacteria; phylum Armatimonadota; class Chthonomonadetes; order Chthonomonadales; family Chthonomonadaceae; genus JANXLO01. Next base: position 5,569 of record JANXLO010000054.1, on the reverse strand, counting down.
CGATCTGCCCAGACTGCTCGGTGGTCGTCGCGGTCGGAATGATCTGCCGGGACTGTGCGCGTGGAGGCCCAAATAAGCTGCATCAGGTTTCGGCCGGCTCTTTTGCTCTGGCGACTGCGGCTTGCCTGGGCGCCTCGCTGCTCGGCGGGTGGATCCTGGTGAGCTACGTTCTCAGCTTCGGCTATATGTCGCTCTGGGCGGGATTCCTCTTTGGGCTCGCCATCGGAGAGATCGCGCTGCGGATCACTGGCCGCAAGCGCGGATTGAAGCTGGAGCTGCTGGTCGGCATCAGCGTCGCCGCAGGCATCGCTGGCGGAGTCGCCATCGAAGCGCTCATTCACCCTGAACTGGATATCGTCACGCGGCATCTCACCCACCCCCTGGACTATGTGCTGCTTGCCCTCGCGATCGTCGCCGCTGTCGGTCGAATACGCAATATCTAACCCCCTATTGATCACTTGAGAAAGGGTTCTCCCATGTCTGTTCACAGCAAACGCACTGGCAGCTTAGTCATAATACTGCTCGTTCTCTCCCTGCCATCGGCGTTGGCGCAGCCGGGCGGGACGGGCGAGGCGCTGTTCGCCGCCAACAAGTTCGACCTAGCTCGTACCGCTTTCTCAGCCGCTGTCAAGGCATCACCCAAGCAACCTGCCCCCCGCTTCGGCCTGATTCGAACGTTGATTCGTTTGGATGCATGGGCAGATGCGCTCGCAGAAAGTCGCAATGCCGCAACCGCTCTTCCGTTGAACGCGGACGCACATGGCCTTTATGCACTTTCATTGCTGCGCGGCGGGCAGCCCGAGGCCGCGCAGAAAGAGTCGGACAAGGCGCTCAAACTCGATCCTGCTGCTTATTGGGCGCTCATCGCAGGAGGCAGAATCGCGCTGTGGGAGAATGGCAAAGAGGAGGCTGGCTCCCTGTTGCACCACGCTGTGGAGATACACCCCGACTGGCCGGAAGGCTGGTACTATTTCCTGGAAACCTTCGGCGAGCACAAGCGCACAGAGGCTCTTAAAGCCTTCGAGACATACCGAAAATTGGCGCCCAAGGGCTTCCCGCATGAGATGGCATTGGAGGGAGTCGAAGGCTCTCTCACCTTCTCGAAAAGCTTCGAAAAAGACCCGCCTATGCAGTCCACCGGAAAGCTCGATGAAAAGGCGCTGAAATCCGCGGATGACGGCAAAAGCCCGCTCATCCGAACGACTTTTCCCATCGAAAGGGATGAGGCCAACTTTATCATCATTCCCATTAAAATCGACGGCAAACGGTTCAGGATGCTCTACGACACCGGCGCGGGCGATGGCCTTTCGCTGGGGAAAGGGGCCGCGGATCGCCTCGGCCTGCCATTGATCGCAAAGTCGATTGCCCGGGGCGTGAACGGTAAGGAGACCTCCAAACTCTATAAGGCCGAAATCCTGGAGGTCGGTGATCTTCGGATGCACACGATCCCGCTGGAAGGATCGGACAAGAGCGTCGGGCCGGTGGACGGGCTGTTCGGGGGAGCCATCTTCAAGGACTTTGTGGTGACCATCGATTTCGAGCATAACGAAATGACGCTCACGCGAGGAAAGAAAGCGGTCGCGCCGAGCCCGCCCGCGGGCTTCCGGACGATAAGCATTCCGTTCCGCCTCCAGCATGACTATATCATGATACCAACCAGCATCGCAGACAATAACACATGGTGCATGCTCGATACTGGCGCGAGCGGTGTCAGCTTCATGTCGTTGAATCTGGCGAAGAAAATCGCGGCAGAGCGGGGGAAGGCAACCTATCAGGAGGCGACGATGGAGGGACGGTTCGGGGTGGGAATCTCAAACACGAAAGTCAATATCCTGGTCTTCTTCCTGAGCGTACCCATCGGGCTGATGAAGGACGGCAGGGCGGCATTCCATGTGGAGGCAAATCCGACAATCGCGGCGTCCGTCATGGATACCGAGGTGAGCCGCTCGTTCAACTTCCAGTTGGGGGCACTGGTCGGCATTGACTACCTGACGTCCTCAAAGCGGATATCCATAGACTATCCGCACCATATACTGACCATGGAGTTCCAGGACAGCTCCGCGCAGTAAGGCTGAAGAGGTTTTGGGAGGAGCGGCTACGGTCCCCACTGAATGGAGCGGAGATGACGCAGAAGACTGTCGGACTGCTCAGTGTCGGGGTCGGACTTCAGGGCGGTGTCTCGGTCGAGGTGGGCGATCATCAGGACTTCGCCGCCTTTTTCGGTCAGGTCGGTCTGAATGAAAACGCTCGCCTCCGTTGCCGCGTCATTGGTGGAAAAGGCGTTGCGGGCTGCACGGTAGACATTGCGGATCGCGTTCTGGCGGAAGTGATCCTGCTCCGAAGCGACTGGCACACTCGATATCACGAGCACAGCTTCGTTTCCGCCTGTCAGGCTGGTCGTTTTAGCCAGTCTCATGCCGCCGGTCAGCACTGCATAGGCCGGAGAATCAGTACTGCGAGGCATCGGGCGTACATTCTGAACTGACGCTGTCGGAATGTTTGGCGAAGGCGCGGCAACTGTGCGGTGCCCGGAGGCGGGGCGGGAAGCGGATGACGCAGGAGAGCCCGTGGGCACGGAGCGAGACTGCGAGGGCGAGTCTGGAGCCAGCCCGGTCCCTCCCTCGTGCTGGGTAGATCCCCTATCCACAGCCTGACTGCCCGGCACAATCGTCGGCCCGCCAGGACGAGCTGGAGGCAAAGCGCCATTGCCGCCTGCCGGGGGCGCAATGGAGCTTACTTGATAAGGGTCACCAAGTGAATCGGGCACAGCGCTGCGTTGGGCGCGACGGTTCTTCATTCCCAGCAGGAACCCCCCGCTGATGACCAGAAATGCGACCGAAAGCACCGCTATGCCGCGCAGCCAGAGGCGGGGTGAGACCCCCATAAGCGCGACAGTGCCTACAGGCGGCTCACCGCTCTGCGCTCCGATTCCCCGAACTCCTCCGCTCCGAAATCCGTTGCGCGCCTGCTTTGCCTTCTGCCTATCCAGAGCGAGTTGCGCCCGCTCCATCTTCACTGTGACGGCTGCATCAGGCTGAAGCTCGAGCGCCATCCGGTACCACTGCCCCGCATCCTCATTCCGTCCTCTGTCCGCGTAGATGTCGCCGAGCAGAATGTGGGCCGAAGCATTCGCAGGGTCAGCCTGAAGCACGGCCACGCAGTGATCCACCGCCTCGCTCCAGTTGCCGCGAACACGGCACAGATTGGCCTGCATCAGCCGATTCTGCAGTTCCCGGAGGCCGTCAACAGTGATCGGTGCAGTCTTTTCTTGCTGGTCGGGGGGCGCAGGGGAAGCAAGGGACGCTGGCATCCCCAGGGGAACGCCGGGACGCACCAGCACTGCGGATCGCTCCGCTGAGAGTGGCGTCGGCTTTCCGCATTTGGGGCAATATAGACAGTCGTCCAGTATATTTGAAGTGCAGTAGGTACAGTTCATCGTCAAACTCCAACGAAGCCCGCGTCCGCTGCGCCTGCCATCAGGTCAGCGACGCAGAAAAGCCTGGCTCGCCAGTAATTACATTTGAGAGGTCAGACCTGTGCTGCCGAACCCGCCAGCAGCCCGCTCGGTCGTATCGAGCGCGGTGGTCTCTTCCCACAAGGCGTGAATAACCGGTGCAAGCACGAGTTGCGCGATTCGGTCGCCTCGCCGAATGGTGACGCTCTCCTGACCCCAGTTGATGAGCAGTATGCTCACGGTGCCTCTATAGTCGGCATCGATCGTGCCAGGGGCGTTGACTAGGCCAATTCCGCTGCGAGCCGCCAGCCCGCTGCGAGGCCGCACCTGCATCTCATAGCCTGATGGGATCGCCATACGAAGTCCTGTCGTGATCAGAGCACGGCTGCCGGGCGAGATCGTGAGCGGCTGACCATCGGGCATAGCGGCGCAAACATCCATTCCTACCGCGCCCGGAGTGGCATAGGTTGGAAGCGGCAGACCCTCCGCTTCAGCCGTCCTCATGATCTGAACACGGATGCGTTCTGTCGTATTTTGACTCATGGCGTGTATCCGATGTTCCCGATCCCTACTACCCCTCCTCTGTCGGAGCGCTACCGTCCTTAAGTTGATGGATGGGCATGCGGAACCAGAAGGTAGAACCCACCTCGAGCTCGCTCTCCACCCACATATAGCCCTTGTGCGCCTCGATCAGGTTTTTGACGAGGAAAAGGCCGATGCCTGTTCCGCCAGCCTTGCGCGTCTTGCTGTTGTCGACTCGGTAGAACATCTTGCCGAGCTTCTTCAGCGCGGACTCCGGCATTCCCATGCCCTGATCCCGGACACCGATCACAACGGAGTCGTGCGGGAACTCTTCGGTGGCGTCCTCCAGGCGAGCGATGATCCGGACTTCCCCGCCGTCGGGCGAGTACTTGATGGCGTTGGAGACGAAGTTCTGCAGGATGTTCTGGATCTTGTCGGGGTCGGACTCGAATTCGATCTCCTCCGGAACGAAATCAATGACGAACGTGTGCTTGTCGGTGCGCCCGCGCTGCGTCGCGAGCACTTCCTCGGTCGCCTTGCGGAGCGCGACCATCCCCCAGTTCATCTCGATGCCAGCCGCGCCCATCCGCTCGATGCGGGAGACATTGAGAAGGTCATTGATAAGGCGGCTGAGGCGGTCGACGTTTTCGTCGATGATGGTGTAGAACTCGCGGCGGTCGTCGCGCGTGTACCACTCCTCGTTTTCGTCATCGAGCAGGGTGCGAACGAACCCCTTCATCGGGGTGAGCGGCGTCCTCAGCTCGTGCGAGACGATGGAGACGAACTCGGTCTTCATGCGCTCCACGTTTCGCAGGTCGGTGATGTCGTTGAAAATGAAAACCGTACCGACGGGTGCGTTAGAGTCGTCGTGAACGTTGGCGGCGTGGACCTGATAGATGAACTCCTGATCTTCGCTGTCCATGACGGAGATCTCATCGGGCCGAACCGACCCCTCCTCCGTGCCATCCTTGATAGGTCGTATGCCCTCCGCGAGGCAGCGCTTGATGATCTCTTTGCACTCGTCGTGTCGAATAAACTCCTGATAGGGCTTGCCGAGCGGGTACTCCGTCTCCTCGATCCCGAAGACAGCACGAGCAGCGGCATTGATCTGCCCGATACGACCATGCTGGTTGACGAGCAGAAGACCGGCCGTCAGGCTCTCGAGAGTGTGAACGAGCTTCTGCTTCTCCTCGATGAGGTCCTGAAAAATCTGCGCGTTGGCGATTACGGCGGCGGCGTTGCGGGACAGCCGCTCCAGGAGGGTGACGTCCTCCTGAATAAACTCGCTGCCGTAGCGTTTGTTGAAGCAGTGCAGCACCCCAATATTGACACGATCTACGATGTGGTTCTGGTCGTCCCGTCTATCGACTGTCAGCGGCACCGTCACTCCGTTGCGGATTTTCAGACTGCCAAGCAGCTCTTTTGATTGCGGTGGAGTAGTGGCCAGGCTGTCGAATATGGCGGGCTTGCCGGCGGTGAAGACAGCGCCAGCCAGACTTCCTCCGACGGACACGCGATATGTCTTTACCTCTTCTTCAGTCAGACCGAACGCGGGGGAGCGCGCGACAAGATCATCGGTCTCGCGGTCGCGAA
>JANXLO010000038.1 GCA_025355115.1 Chthonomonadaceae bacterium | reverse complement strand
GATAACTCAGCGCGGAACTCCGCCGCTCGTGCCAAAGCCGTGCCCCGCAATGACGCTCCCTCGGCCCCGCCCGCTCAGGGTTCAGCCGGATCCCGTCCGCCGGGACGTCCCGCTTACGGCTCCAGGCCACCCTCCTCGCGCAGCGATAGAGAGAGTTCGCGCCCTCCGATGCGACCCGCCCACGGCTCCAGTGCTCCTCCTCGCGGGGGAGGGCAGGGTTCCCGCCCAACTAACAGACCAGCTTACGGCGCCGCCCCTCCGCCCCGCGATCCGGGCGGCATTTCACGCCCGCCTTCTCGACCATCGTATGGTTCCGGCCCGCCACAGGGCGGAGGAGCGGGATCACGCCCGCCCGGACGTCCCACATACGGTTCAAATCCACCGCCGCGCGGCATGGGCAACTCAAGGCCCACAGACCGCCCGAACAGCGGCCCTGGCAATCGGCCTTCCGGAGGACAGGAGTCCCGGCCCAGGAACGAGCGCCCGCCCGCCTTCAAACCAGGCTCAGGCAAGCCCTCCACTCCCCGCCCGCCCAGGGGCAAGCCCAGATGAAGCCCCGGAATATCCTCGGCTTCCTGTTCATCCTGAGCATGGCGGGGCTTGTCTACTGGCGGATTGAGCGTGAGCCCAAGCCGATCATCCGAACTGCTCATCCCCCGATTCAAAACACGGTGGAGGGGCAACTTGCCGAGCTTCCCGTCTCCTTTCCGCTCTCCCTCACGGACTCTTCCGGGCGGATGGTCTCCATCCCCGCCCCTCCGCAGCGCATCGTCTCTCTGGCGCCGAGTTGCACGGAGCTTCTGTACGACCTCGGCCTGGACAGCCGGATCTCCGCGGACACTACAGCGGACGACTTCCCACCGGAGGCGGCGAAGAAGCCCCATATCGGAGGCTACAGCGACATGAGCGTGGAGCGCATCATCGCGCAGAACCCCGATCTTATCGTCGCCGACAACGCCATCAACAAGCAGATCATTGCCCAGCTCTCGATAGCTCATGTGCCGGTGCTCGTTCTGGAGGCGCACACCATTCTAGAGGTCTACGACACGATCAGAATTCTGGGCCGCGCAACCGGGCAGAACGCCGAGGCAGACAGAGTCGTGAGCGGCATGAAAACGCGCTTTGATGCTATTCGCAAAACGGTCGGGAGAGCCATCTCCCGACCCAGAGTCCTCGTGATGTACGGGACGGATCCCATCTACACTTCGGGGCCGGGCTCCTTCCAGGACGATCTCATCTCCGTGGCCGGGGGCCGCAACATCGTCGATCGTCCGGCCGCGCAGATATCCTCCGAGGCTGTCGTACTTGGCCAGCCGGATGTTATTTTGTGCGACGACTCGATCAAGGACAAGGTCGCTCAGATGCCGGGATGGAAGGAGCGTGTGCCTGCGGTCATGAATTCGACCTTCTTCACGCCCTCCTCGGACTCCACGCTCGTTCGCGCCGTTCCCCGTCTCACGAAAGCTGCCGAGGAACTGGCTCATTTTCTTCATCCGGAACTCTTCACCGCCGAAGGCAAACCCGCGCCTCTCTACACCGCGCCGCAAAAGCCATGACTTCGCCTCCCGGCAACCGCCGGAAGTATTTCCTGCCTCTCGTACTGCTAATCGCCCTCCTTTTTGGCGCGATCATCGCCGACGTTTGGACAGGGGACGCGGAGGCGACCCGCACTGTCACACCGATGCGTATCGTCTCGGTGCTTGCCTCCCATCTCTCCGTCCCTGGCCTTCACCTTCCCCCCGCTCCCGGCACCGTAGACACAATTGTGTGGAGCATCCGCCTGCCTCGTGTGCTGGGGGGAGCCATGATCGGGATGCTGCTTGCCCTCGCGGGGGTGGCATTTCAGAGCCTGCTGCTCAACCCGCTTGCCGATCCCTACTTCATCGGCGTGTCGTCTGGAGCCGGACTGGGTGCGGCGGTCATCACTCTGCTGGGAGGAACCGGGCTGTTGGCCGGATTCGCGCCCACTCTTGCGGCGTTTGCGGCGGGGCTTGCGGCGGTGATGCTCGTCTACGCGCTGGCCCGAGTCAACGGCAGAGTGCCTGTGCAGACGTTCCTGCTGGCGGGGATTGTCGTGGGCAGCGCGCTCTACTCCCTGACCAAGCTCACCGTCTCACTGGCCTTTCGATCCGGAGAGGCATACAAGGCGACCGCCATTCTGACGCAACTGCTGGGATCGCTGAACTATTTAGGCTGGCGGGATGTCGGACTGCTGCTGCCCTTCGGGGTCATCGGTGCGCTGGTGTTGGGAGCGAACTGGAGAGAGCTCAACATGATGGCCCTCGGGGAGGAGAGCGCGGCGCACCTGGGGGTGGATACGGAGCGATTCAAGCGGAGAGTGCTCGTGGCGGGCACCCTGGTGACCGCGGCGGCGGTATCGGTCGGCGGCATCATCGCCTTCGTGGGGATGGTCGTCCCGCAGATAGCGCGCCGGATTGTAGGGCCGGATCATCGTCGCCTGCTGCCTACTTCGATGCTGTTGGGAGGGCTGGTGCTTGTCGTCGCGGACTGGCTGTCGAGGGTCTACCTGCAGGGGCTCGATATAGGGGTCATCACTTCACTAATCGGCGCGCCGGTCTTCTGCTGGCTCCTCCGCCAGAGAATGGTCACGATGGGATGAACCGGTGGGGAACAGCAGTTTTCAGGCGCGGTATCGGGGGAACGATTCGTCTCTGCCACGCCGCGCCGGGTAGATCGACGCCTCGTCGTTATCCCGAAGCAGTTGGCGGCAGTGCTCAGAGAGCTTTAGGAACGCGGATCGCTGCTCCTGAGTCATCTCGACCGGGGAGACGATCAAAATGTCGAGCAGTCCCACAGCCTCCTCGGCGGTCAAACAAAGCGTTTTTTCCATAGGATACCTCGACTCCCAGCCTCGAGTTCCGTTCCAGAGACATCGATTCAATCTTCATGCTTTATGCTATGACTTGCTATCCGTGCAGATTGTTCATTTATCTGCTCATCCGGCCGTCACGGCTATCCCCTGGCCTACCTCGGCGGCGGCGGCGATCAGTTCACCGAGCAGGCGCAAGGACTCCTCCGGCCTGGCCTCCATCGCGAAAAGCTGCCGCAGAAAATCCTCGGTTTTCCCCACCAGTCCCCCTTGCCTGCGGCGCCTGCCTTTGACCGCTCCGCCTCGTCGCAACACCTGACCGTACTTCGTGTGGAGCGCAATGGTCTGCTGGGGAGTGAGGAAGCCGGAGAGCGCCTCCGTCGGGTGAAGCCAGGAGTCGAGGTTGGTGCCTCCCCCGAGCAGTGCCTCGAGTTGCTCACCCAGATCCTCAGTGTCGCGATTGTGAGCCAGACGGGACACAATGCGGAGCAGGCCCGCGTCGAGCAGCAGGGGCTCGCCCGTGCAGCAAAGGGTCTGTATCATGGCGCTCCGCGCCACCGACGGCTTCATCTCCCCCGACTCCAGGGCAGAGAGTATCGCGTCGGTCATGGCATTTTCGTTCATCGGCTCGAAATCCCGCGCGGAGTCAGCCGCCCGCAGATCCTTACGAATTGAGAGGAACCGCTCGTAGTCGAAGCCGTAGAACTGCCAATAGACGGACATGGGAGGAGATCCTTACTCGGAGCCGAACAGGCTTTCCTGCTCGTCCACATCGGGCATCCATTGGCACTGCCGCATATCCACCCGCTCCGCGACGCCGGGCAGAAAAATCACGCCCTCGCGCTCGAGCATCTCTCGTTGACGGCTCTTCATCTCAGGGCTGCGCTTCGCGATGGGCAGCGTTCCGCCCGCTCCGACCACACGCTGCCAGGGCACACCCGGCGGGGCGAATCGCATGGCGGTTCCTACCTGCCTTGCCGTCAGGCTCACCCCCTCCGTCATTCCCGCGACCTGACCGTACGTCACGACTTTGCCGATGGGGACGGCGCGAACGAGCAGGTAGACCGGCTCGTAGATATCCAGCTCTTCCTCTACCATGTCCGTCAGAATGTGACCTCATGGCCCTCTCGCCCGGCGGTGTAGCAGCCCTGAAGAAGCTGGACAAGGTTGTACGCGTCGTAGATGTTGATGGTCATCATCGTGCCGTGCAGAATGGCGGAGACCCATTGGTTTAGCGCGGACGGCAGAGCGGCGGGAAGGGTCGTCGGGGCGATGTAGCCATGTATGCCACCCTGCTTCAACTGCCCGCTGATGAGCTGCACACGCGGCCCGTTGGGGGCTGCCTCGATGCTCAGATAGCCGTCCGTGCCATAAATCTCCAGAGGATTCGGGCCGTAACGATGCACCCAGGAGACGTCCAGAATTCCTATAGCGCGATTGCGGAAGGTGACTACGGAGACCATGTTGTCATCGATGTCGTAGGCGTTGCTGAAGTTGCTCATCTGCGTGACGACGGAGGCGGGCTCGCCCAGAAACCAGCGCATGATGTCGACGCGATGACAGCCCAGATCGAAGAACGCCCCGCCGCCCGCCTTCGACTGATCGGCGAACCAGGCCGATCCGCCGGTGAACCAGTGGTCGAGGGCAGCCGTGTGCGCGATGCGCGCTCGCATGGTAGTCACCTCGCCGAGCAGCCCCTCATCGAGCACTTTCTTGGCGAAAAGTATCTCCGGACGCATGCGGGACGGCAGCGAAATCATGAACTTGATGCCGGCGTCCTCCACCGCCTTCAACACCTCCGTCGCCTCCTCTGTGGTGATGGTCAGCGACTTCTCCGTGAAGATATGCTTGCCCGACTTCGCAGCCTTCACCAGGATGTCGCGATGCATGGCGGTCGGCGCGTTGACTACTACGGCCTCGACGTCGGCATGGGCCAGGGCATCGTCAAGATCGGCGATGAATGGCACCCCGCGCTTGTCGGCCTCCGCCTGACCCCGCTCGGCGTCCTCATCCCAGACCAGCGCCGTATGACACTCCGCGTGATTCTTGATCTGATCCGCATATCCCCCCGCATGAACATGCGCAAACGACAGCAGTGCGACCCCAACTTTGCCCTCGACAGACATCTGTGCACCCTCCCGCCGCCCCTCGCGAGGCGAGCGTATCGACTTGGATTTCATCACTCTCACTCTGCCCTTATCATTCCCCCTTCCCGCCTCCAACTCCTTCCTCTCCCACACCGAAGGGAAGGATTGTCACAGGGCTTGACAGGGGATGGATTGACGGGTAATAATCTCGGCGAGTGAGTGCAGAATTCTGGCAGGGAGTGAGAGGAGCGGCGAAATGAGCGTGTTCGATGCGTTTCGGATTGACGGGAAAGTGGCGCTGGTGACGGGCGGAAGCAAGGGTCTGGGGCGGGCGATGGCGCAGTCACTGGCGGAGGCCGGGGCGACGATCGCGCTGTGCAGCCGCAATGGGGAGGAGGCGGAGCACGCCGCGCGGGAGATCGCTGCCGTGACGGGACAACCCGCGAAAGGCTTCCGCGCCGATGTTACAAATGGCGAGTCCGTTGCTCAACTTCGCGCCGACTGCGAGGCCGCGTTCGGGCAGATCGACATCCTGTTGAACAATGCCGGAGTCAACGTACGCAAACCGACTCCTGAGCTCACTGAGGCTGACTGGGACTCCGTCGTGGACAGCAGCGTGAAGGGCTCCTTCCTCTGCTCCCAGGCTTTCATGCCCGGAATGATGGAGCGCGGCTGGGGCCGCATCGTCATGCTGGGCTCTATCATGTCGTTCGTCGCCCTCGCCAATCGAGCCGCCTACGCTGCCGCGAAGTCGGGAGTGCTGGGCCTGACTCACGCCCTCGCGCTCGAGGCCGCCCCTCACGGGGTCACGGTCAACTGCCTCTGCCCCGGCCCGTTCGAGACGCCCATGAATCGCGTTCTGATGGACGATCCGGTTGCCTACAAAGCGTTTCTCGCCAAAATTCCGCTCGGACGCTGGGGGCAACCGGAGGAGCTTGGGGGCGCTATCGTGTTCCTCTGTTCGCCCGCGTCCGCTTTCATGACCGGCTCGACTCTGACCCTCGACGGTGGCTGGACCGCGCAATAGCCAGTGCGATCGAAGCCGGTGCCAATATGTCGGTTTGCAGCCGTCTCCATCTCCGACGGCTGAAATGAGTGGATTTCCAGTATACTTGCTCTGAAGGTTCGGTCTGAGTCGGCACAATCCGGCCAGGAATACATAAAGGGAAATCATGCGCGGAATGAGCAGACCACTCAAGGTCTTTTTTGGGCTTCTTGTGCTTCTCGCAACGGGATCGGTCGTCTGGTCCGAATTCTTTACCGGGGAGGATGCTGCCTACGGGCAGGCCGCCGACCTGGCTCTGCCGCTTCATGCAGGGCAAAGCCCCGTTCTGCTTAGCTCGTTCAAGGGGCGGGTGGTTCTGCTCGACTTCTGGGCGTCCGGCTACACACCGTGCCGTCCAAATATGCAGCAGCTGGAGGCCCTCTACGAGAAATACAACGAGAAGGGTCTGGTCGTGATCGGGATCTCCCTCGACCACGCGGATACACGACAGGACGTCCCGAAATTCCTGAGCGGACTCGGCATCACCTATCCGACCTGCTATGGAGATGAAATCTTCGATCTGCGCTCCAAGTACAAATTCAAGACCAACTCGCAACTCTACGTCCTCGACAAAAAGGGCCGAATCCGCGACCATATCAACAGCGTCGACCCCCATCTTGATCTGGAGGAGACGGTCGTAAAGCTCCTGAGCGAGAAGTGACAGGATAGCGAGCGAGGGGCAGGGACGTTGTGGGGCGTACGGTCAAGGCGGGAGGCCGAAGAAATGAAGCGAGTATTGTGGATGGCGGCGCTGCTGATATGGACGACCTTGACGGCGCACGCCTGCCTTTGGGACAGCGACACTTTGAAGGACGAAGCGAAGGGCTTGCCCGACGTCATTCAAATCATCACCGGCCGCTTCGAGAGAAATCCCCCGCTCTACTACTCCATTCGGCTTGACCGAGTCGCCGCTGCGCTCAAGTTCAGCCCGAAAAGCCTGGAGTTGTACGACGATGCAGGCGTCGCCTGTGACCGCCTTGGGCACGACGAGGAAGCCATTCAATGGATGGCGAAGAAGCGGGCCATTTTGGACGGGATGCCCGCCGATGACCCCAATGCGCGAGAGCACAGGTATCGGTATTTTGCCAACATTGGTACGTTTCGCATCCATCGCTGGATTCGCGCTGGGGCGGATCGCAGGAATTTGCAGGAGGCGAAACAGGCGCGGGCGGAGATCAACGAGGCGCTCGCACTGAATCCGAACGCGCACTTCGGGCGCGAGGCGTATCAGGCGCAGGTCATCGGCTGGATCATCGATGAGCCGCGGAGCACGAGGCATCAAGCGCATAGCAATGATTCTGGCGAGAAAAGCGAGGCCGCCACTTTTGCGGAAATTCTCATAGCCCGCAAGGGAGACAGTGACGAGGCAGTCAAGGGATTGGCAGGGCTGATTGCGCTTGGAAGCGCCTGGGAGAGCACCGATGTCTTCAGCGCGTTGTCAAGCCTGTTGAATGCCAAAGGCAAATCTGTCGTTGCTTACCTCGCGCAGTTGCGCTGCGAGGACGCAGAGACATGGAGCGCGAAGCGCACCGACTACATGCTCGTGCGCCTCAAAGCGGGCCGTCATCCCGACACGGACGCGAATTTTTGGAGCGGGTACCACGAGACGGAGCCGCCCAGTCATGATCCGTCCTTAGACGAACGCGCGATCATCCTCTCTCACAGTCCGGAAAAGTGGCCGGGCGCACTTGCAATGGCGGCAGTCGCTCTCCTCTCACTTGCGTTGCTCCGAACCATGTACCGCAGATTCAAACGAAATCCCCTCCCTCGTTTCTAAGTACAACGCTATCGAACCCATCATTGTGCAAGAAAGCGGAACGTAATCATGGCAGAGAGAAATCAATGCGCATGAGCACAGCGGGAGAGATTTGGGAGGCACGGAGGAGTGAACTCCGCCGTGCCTCCCTTAGAGCATTCATCCAAGATCACTATCCGGGGTTTTCTACACCCGCACTTTTCCCATCAGAACACTGCAATCCTACTTCAGCTCTTTGCGCTGTTGGATCGCTTTGATCGCGTCTGTCGCGGCGTCGGCGACGAGGCGATTTCCGTCTGAGGTCAGTGCCTCTAGCGCGGGAATTTCGCGGGGGGTGCCGATATCCTTCAGCAGGCGGCAGACGTCCATTCGCATTCCCCAATCGCGATTTCGAAGCTGTTTGGCGAGCGCGGGAGCGGCCATCGGCCCCATGGCGCGGAGAGCGTTTGAGGCGAAGCCGCGATCCTTCTCCAGCCAATTCGCCAACGGCTCGGCGGCGCGGACATCCTTCATTTTGCCAAGCACGTCGAAGACCGCCCAGCGCACCCCGAACGAGTCGTCGTCCAGTCGCTTGATGAGCGCAGGCACGCTGGCCTTGGTTCCCCAGGTGCTCAGAGCCTTGACCACGCTCTGCCTTGCAAAGCCGTCCTTGTGCTCCAGTGCCGCGATCAAGGCGCTTTCAACACGACGGCGATCCCCTGAGGGCAGCGCGTCGGCCAGTCTGCCAGCCGCAGACATGACTTTGAAGGCCTCGGGAGACGCCAGATCAGAAAGGGCTGTCGTGAGGTCGCTTTCCGATAGAGGCTTCGGCTCGGGCTTCGGCACGACAGGCGGATGGAGAGCCTTCTCCTTCTCCGCGCCTTCCAGAAGACGATAGGTCACGGTGACAGGGATGCGCTTTGTGGTCGTGCGGTCGGGGTGCTCCGTCATCGTCAGCTTCATCTCCATCGAGCGCGGCATTCCGAGCTTGACATCGAAAGTGACCGTGCCGTCACCCGTCAATTCCACAGTGGAAGAGCCGAAGGAGCGCTCGGCAGTGTGCAGCTCATAGTGCTTGCGTATCGCTGTCGTCCCCTCCCCGGCGGCACCTAGCGAATAGGAGAGCGTCTCCACGGCGGGCAGGCTGCGCTTCTCTATATGAGCGAAGGGAGAGTGCGGCGATAGGCTGTTCGCCTCCTCCAGCAGGATTGCGCACCCGTTCCGAACCTCCCAGGTCTCGCCGTCCGCAGGCAGTGTCTCTATGATAAGCTGCGAGAGATCACCGAGGGAGCGAGGCAGAGGGGCGGCGCCGCGAGTGCTGAGGAGATGGCCGAGCGCGTCGATTTTGATCTCGTTGGGGCCTGCGAAGGCGCGCGGGCCGCCAGATCCTTCGAAGCCGAACGCCCGGAGACGCTGGAACGGATAGATGGGGAACTGCCCGCTTTGCACAGATCGCCGCGTTGGAAACAGATGACCATTGCAGGTGAGAGTCATCCCGTTTTCGTCGGCGGTTCGGCAAGTGTAGGAGGCGGTGCCTTCCATCGTCTCCGTCGCGTCGCCAAGCTGAGATTCGATCTTCACGCTGTAGAGATAAGCCGCGCCTGCCTTCGGATGATAACGGAGCCCGCTGTCGGCCCCAGAAGCGACGGCAGAGGAGAGCCGATCCCGGTAGGCGGAATCGGGCTGACTGGAAGCAGGAGTTGCGGACGGGGCGTTCGCGGAGGCGCGAGGGATGAGCCGCCAGGGGATGCAGGCGAGCAGGCCAAAGGCGATCACCAGTGCGGTGCCTCTGCTCGGACGCGGAAGGAATGAACCCATCTCTTTCATAGCGAGCAGTCTCCGTTTCAGAATCTGCGAAGATTCCACGATGCCAACCGTGACCAGTCGGGATTGAAGATTGGGGCGATGACGGGATGCCACTTTGAGGAGCGCATCACCGTAGTCGCCAACTCCGGCGCGAGTCGTGGCTATCGCCAACTCATCGCAGGCCATCTCCTGCGTCAGACGGTACTCATGCGCTGCGAGCCACTCAGGCGGAAAGAAGAAAAACAGCGCGTGGGATAGAGCGGGAAGCCAGCCCCAGAGCAGGTCTCGGCGCCGCCGATGGGCTAGCTCGTGAGCGATCACCAGTTCAAGTTCGGCGGGCGTGCACTCCGTCAGCAGGGCGATAGGCAGAATGATGACTGGATTGGCGCCACCGAGCAGGACGGGGCTGCCCGCGCCGTCCGAGACAAGCAGCCGCGGCGCCTCCCTCAGCCCAATGCGCTCCGAAAGCTCCAGACAGCAGACGACGAGGCCATCGTCGTCGACCGGCTCCGAAATTCCACGCAGCCACCCAGCCGCGATCCACTCGCCTGCGATCCGCGCCAGGCACCAGACAACTCCGATCAGCCAGACCACCGAGAGCCAGAAGGGCAAGCCGGGACGGTAGGGCGCGGGAGCAGGGGCGGGAACCGGCTCGGATGTGGCGGGGGCAGGAATTGGCTTAAAGTTAGGACCCGCAGGGACGTCCGCGACGATATCAGTGGAGGTGGCAACCGTGATCGGAGCAGGCGAAGGGGGAGCAGGCAACACGGCGAGCGGGATCGGCGCGATCAAAAAGGTCATCATGAGCTTGAGATAGGCGAGCCGCCACAGCCACGATCGGAGCGAAGGCGAGAGGGCCGTGAACGCACGGCAGATCAGCCATGCTATCGAGAGAGCGATTCCGCCCTGCCAGATGGCCCGAAGCATGGCATGCGCCCATAGGACGGAGCCGCTGTCCCAGCCAATCATCCAGGCAGGCCCGTTCATTTATGCTCCTCCTGATCCGCCTTCAGCTCATCGACGAGCTTCTGCATCTCCGCCAAATCCTCCTCCGGCAGCCGCTTTACGGAGGCCAGGTAAGCGATCACTGGCGACACCGCTCCGCCGAGCATCTTGTCGACGAACTGCCGGACGAGGTCCTGCATCAGCTCGGCATGCGGCTCGCTGGAGACGTAGACGAACACGCCATCCTTGTTGCGCTTGCGCTTCAGGTAACCCTTCTTGCGCAGCCGCTCGATCACGGTCAGGATGGTGGTGCGGGCCAGTTGCCGCTCCGCTCCGACAGCCTCGACCACCTCCCTTGCGGCAAGAGGGCCGTTCTTGTCGATGTAGCGCAGCACTTCGAATTCCTGCTCGCCGAGATGAGGCTTGTCGGTCTCCATGTCTCTCCATTCACATCGCTGGATTGTCTATGCTTGTAGACTAGACGACTGCTGTAGACAAAAAGTTTCAGTCTGCTGCGATATTTTCCATCGAAACACAAATCGCCCCTCCGGCGCTGATAAGGACGCGGCAAGGGGCGAAGAAAGCAAGCATTCGAGGCAGGCTATTTGAACTTTTTTGACGCCTGATCCATCAGCTTGAGAAACTCCGGAGCCTTCGCGGCACCTGTCGACTGCAGAAGCACTTTGCCCTTCGAGTCCAGGAAAATGACGGTAGGAATCGCGCTTATGCTGAACTTTTCCAGGACTTTCGGCTGCTCGTCCGCGTTGATGAGGACGGTGACGAATTTCTTTGATTTCTCCACGACCGCCTTGTCCTTGTACGTAGTGGCGAGCATGACTTTGCAGGGGCCGCACCACTCCGCCCAGAAATCGAGCAGGATCGGCTTCTTCTCCTTTGCCGCGATCTTCATTGCCTCCTGCAGTGACCCTCTCCACGCAATGGGGCCGTGCTTCTTGAGAGAGGCTTCGTCCGCTCCGACTCGCATGGCGGGCAGCAGACCGACCACGCCCGTCAACCCAAGCACCGTCACCGCGCCCCATCGGGCGAGCGTTCTATTCATCGCAACTGAACTCCTTCATATGATCGATCTATATTGCTGTAATGCGAATGCCTGCGAAACGGAGGCTACTGCTACAGTATAAGACCCCGTTGGGGATGAAAGTTCCCGGCAATGCGGGGCGCTGGCTCTCGGATCCGTGGAAAGCCGGTCAGCGTGGGATCGCCCGCCTATTTTGGGTGCAGCCATCCACGCGCGGCCAGCCACTCCGCGGCGCGCTGCGGCCAGTGCGAGACCATGTTGGGCGAAGGGCGCAAGCCGTAGCCATGCCCGCCGGACGGGTAGACATGTAGCTCCACTGAGACCTTCGCTCGCTGGAGTGCCTGCGCGTAGGCGAAAGCGTTCTCGACATGCACAGGATCATCCTGCGTCATGGCAATGAAGGCAGGAGGAGTGGCGGCGGTCACGCTGAACTCGGGGGCGAGTTGCGTCATGTCGGCGCTGTCGGTGAGATAGGCAGGGTAGATCAGGAGCGTGAAGTCCGGGCGACTGGAGGCCTTGTCTGCGTCGTCGAGGACGGGGTAGCTGCGCGTATCGTAGACTGACGAGGCGAGCGCGGCGAGATGCCCGCCCGCAGAGAAGCCAAGAATTCCGATTCGGTTCGGATCGATGTGCCATTTCACGGCGTTCCCGCGAATCAAGCTCATGGCCCGCTGCGCGTCCTG
>JANXLO010000028.1 GCA_025355115.1 Chthonomonadaceae bacterium | reverse complement strand
GACGAGGACAAGTCGGGCGGACTCCGGATCATCGCCGGGCACCGGCGCGATGGCCACTCGCAGAATGACCCCGCCTGCGCCGGGCAGGCTGATCTCACGGCGCCGCAGCGAACGGGCGGCACGGGCCTCCTGCGCCAGCTCTGCCAGCTCCTTCGAGTGCGTGGCCTGCAGAAGCGTCTTGCCGATGCCTCGGCTCAGCGAATTGCCGAACAGCGGGCGGGCCGCGAGGTTGGCCCGCTCGATTACATCCGACCCGTTCAGAATCAGGATGCCCGCCTCGCAGCAGTCCATGAGCGTTACATATTCCTCACGCAGGGAGGCCATCGCGTTATCCGTCGTCAAATCCGTCACCCGCTCTCGGCCCGAAACTTGTAGCCGACGCCGCGCACAGTCAGCAGCCGCTCGGGCCGCGAGGGGTTGACCTCCACCTTCTCGCGCAGCCAGCGGATATGCACGTCCACGGTTCTATCCTCCACATAGGCGTCCGCCCCCCATACTCTGTCGAGCAGCGCCTGTCGGGAGAAAACCTGACCAGCATGAGCCGCCAGAAATCGCAGCAGATCAAACTCCTTCGGCGAAAGCTCGACTCGCTTGTCGCCGAGGGTCACTTCGTAGCGGTTGGGGTCGATGGTCAAGTTGCCTGAGATGGTGACGGTCTCCGTCGCCACGATCCCCGCATGCGTCCGGCGCAAAACGGACTTGACGCGGGCCATGAGCTCGCGCATGCTGAAGGGCTTTGTGATATAGTCGTCCGCGCCTAGCTCCAGCCCGACTACACGATCCGACTCCTCCGCCCGCGCCGTGAGCATGATTATCGGCACGTCGTTCTGTTTTCGAAGCATGCGGCAAACGTCGAATCCGCTGGCGGAGGGAAGCATGACGTCCAGTATGATCAGGTCGGGCTTTTCCGAGCGTGCAATGTCCAGTCCCTGCTCGGCATCGCTAGCCGTCAGCGCCACGAATCCCTCTTTGCGAAGATTGTAGGCGACCGCTTCGACGATGGGGTTCTCGTCGTCCACCACCAGCACTTTCATTCTGTTGTATTCCCTTCATCCAGCGTTCTCAACTTTTCAGTCCCATGCGATTGGGCATTCGCATAGCTCAGTGATAGCTGAAAATAGGATTGGCGATGCAGCGATTTGCCGTCAATCATTCAGGCTGCGGGTGTCCTTGAGGCCGAGGCTTGCGCAGACTTCGCGGGTCGCCGTCGAGCGGTTGAGGGTGTAGAAGTGGAGGCCGCGCACGCTGCAGTCGAGGAGCTCTCGGCACTGTTCGGCAGCCCACTGCACGCCGACTTTGCGGACATATTTTTCATCGTCGCCGCATCGGTTGAGGGCGCGCAGCAGTCGCGCGGGGTATCTGGCTCCGAGGGCAAGCTCGGCCATTCGGCTGAGGCCCTTCAGGGAGGTGATGGGCATGATTCCTGCGATGATCGGGACGCGGATGCCCGCCAGTTCGCAGCGCTCGCGGAAGTCCAAAAAGTCGTGATTATCGAAGAACAGCTGCGTGACGATATAGTCTGCGCCCGCATCTATCTTGGCTTTGAGGTAGTCCATCTCCTTGAGCCGGTTGGGGGTGGAGGGGTGGCCCTCGGGGAAGCCCGCGACGCCGATGCCGAAGCCGCGCTTGTCGGGGTGCGCGCCGCTGTCGTTGAATTTGCGGATGAACTGCACGAGCTCGGCGGCGTACTGGAACGCGTCAGACGAGCGGTCGTAGTCCGGCAGAGAGCGGGGCGGATCGCCCCGAAGGGCAAGAATATTGGAGATCCCGTGCTCGGCGTATCGCTCGAGGATCCCGAAAATTTCCGATTCGCTGTGGCAGACGGAGGTGAAGTGCGGGATGGGATCGCAGGCGGTGTGATCCTTCAGCCGCACCACCAGATCGTGGGTGAGCTGGCGCGACGATCCGCCCGCTCCGTAGGTGACGGAGACGAAGGCGGGATGCAGCTCCTCCAGCTTCGCGATGGTCACGTAGAGCTCCTGAGACTCTTCATCCGTCTTGGGAGGCGAGTACTCGAAGCTGACGGTGGTTCGGTGCTCCGCAAAAATGTCCTGAATGTGCACTGTATCACTCCCCGCGGCGAGACGAAATCATGAGTGGCCTCAATGACCGCCCTTCAATAGTACCCGATTCCGCCCTCCGCCTCCGAGTCGGCTCGAGATGTGGGCTGGCCGCTAACGGGAGGCATCCGCCGTCTCCAGGTGAAAGGAGAGCACTCCCTTCTCCTCGGTGAGCAGCTTGTTGAAGTCGTTTCGATTGAAGTTGCGCGGCAGCTGGACGCGGAGCCTCATCTGTCTGGTTACTCCCGGGATGTCCTTGTTCAGCGACTCCTGGCCCGGCTGCGACTGTATTCCCGAGACGATGAATCCCTGCGAACTGAGAAGATCGAGCAGCAGTGCCGGGCCGTGATCCTTCTCATGCACCTCGACGTTGAGGATGTGATGCGCCTGCTTCAGCTTCAGCAAGGTCTCCAGACGCTCCAGGACTGTCAATGTGCCGAGCACGATGACGGCGGATATGACGCCAAGCTCGCCCAGATGCGGGCTGGCTCCGAACGCGATCCCAATTCCTGCTGTTGCCCATATGCTCGCCGCGGTGGTCAGACCCTTCACCGTCAGCCCCTCGCGAAGGATTGCTCCTGCTCCCAGAAAACCTATGCCGGAGACGATCTGAGCCGCGATATGTCCTGGGTCGCCGCGCATTCCGCCGCGGACGCCGAGCCCTATCTCCACTGAGGCGAGCGTGATGGTGACGGAGCCGATGCAGACCAGGATGTGGGTTCGCATTCCCGCGGCGTTCCCGCTCCACTCGCGTTGGAGGCCAATGACCCCGCCCGCAAAGGCTGCCAGCAGCAGGACAAGCGCCTTGCCTCCCAGGGAATAGGGGTCGATGTAGTGCCCGAAGAAAAGGTTGCTATCCACTGCAAGTGTCTCCCAAATCGACGCACGGAAAATGATCGGCCCCCTGTTGACAGCCCATCTTATTCACTCTATACTACAGACGTCCTGATGATTCCTAAGCGCATAAGGAATATGCCCGGTCTTCCTCTTCATGACGACCGCCGGACGGCAGGCCTGGGAAGCCGAATGACGGTCTTGCTTGCATGCCCGCCGCTCGATAAGGAAAGGCAATGATGACTGAAGTCGAAGTGTTTGTACCTGCTCAAACTCGGCCCGAATCTGTTCCCGATGTTCTGATGCGGGCATTCGCCGCGGAGGGCCTGACCATCACTCTTGCCGGCACACTCAAACAATATCCTGGCTGCCTCCATTGGCACCTGAAGCGGAGAAAGGAGCGCGGGACTCTGGAGACGACCTGGCATCCGCTGAAGAGCCGACTCTGGTTCAAGATCGCGGACGGCCGCAAGGGGGAGTGGATCGACGCAACGGTCGCCCGCCTGAAAATGCAGATCGAGCATGGACTTGGAGGCTGAGGAAATCGTTCAATGCGGGGAGAGGCAGGCCATGTCACAACTGGAGCGGATTCGCTGGATCGACGCGGAGATAAGGGCGGGGCACTATCCGAACGCCGCTAGGGTAAGCGAGGAGTTCGAGGTTACGCGGAGGACGGCTTATGCGGATCGCAATCACCTGATCTCTCGGATGGGCGCGCCGCTTGCGACGGACCCTTCAGGCAGGGGCTGGGTCTACACCGAGCCGAGCTTCATGCTGCCTTTTCTAGCTCTCTCGCAGCGTGAGGCGGGCGTGCTGCGCCGCACTTTCCTGTCGGCGCGCAGGTATCTGGCGCCGACGGATGCGGAGGAGGTCGCCCGCATCGCCGAGCGCCTTCAGCCGTTCATGGTCCCCGCTTTGCCTGCCGGGCATGAGCAGGTGCGCGGCTCCATGCAACTGTCGCGGCTGCTGTCACCGGAGATGGCGGCGGCGTGCGAGCAGGCGGTGGCGAGCCGCCAGCGTCTCCAGATCCTCTACTACAGCGTGCGGCGGGATGAGACTGCCGAGCGCATTGTCCAGCCCTACGAGCTTCTGCTGTGGCGCGGTGAGCCGCACCTGATCGCCTTCTGCGAGTTGCGCGGCGACATTCGGCAGTTCTTTCTGGGCCGCGTTCGAGAGTGGAGACTGCTGGAGGGCGATGCGGCGTTCGCGCGTCAGGACTTCGATGTCGAGGCCTATCTGAGGCGCGGTCTGGATCTTCAGCACGGCGACGAGATGGTGACGGTGCGGGTGCGGTTCTCCCCTTACCAGGCCCGCTGGATCCGCGAGCGGCGCTATCACGAGAGCCAGACGACGGAGGAGCTGCCGGACGGCTCTCTGCTGCTGACGGTTCGGGTGGCGGGGACGGATGAGATGCGCCGGTGGCTGCTGGGCTATGGCGGGGAGGCGGAGGTGCTGGAGCCGGAGCGACTCCGCCTGGAGATCTCCACGGAGGCGAAAAAACTGCAAAAAATGTATGGCGCAGAGGAGAAGTGAAGCCTGGCTGCACTGCGGCCTGCCATACTGGTGACAGAGCGAGAATTCATCGAGCAAAGAATTATCGAGCGGGGTTTCCGGTTTTTGCCGGCCTGCCATAGTTGAGGAACCATGAGACTGCACATACGATTTCATCTTGAAGAGGCGGCGACTCTGCCCGTCGATCACAATCACGAGCTGCTCGGCCTGGTCTATCGGCTGCTGGCGGCCTCGGACGGGGAGTTCGCGCGCTTTCTGCACGACGAGGGCTACCGGGACTCCCCGGAGAGCGCGAAGCGGTCGAAGCTCTTCACCTTCAGCGGCCTGCGTGTGGAGGCGAGCCGTCGCCGCGTTGAGGGCGGTCGGCTGCACCTGCGGCCCGGCCCGCTCGACTGGTTTCTCGCCTCTCCCCGCGAGGATTTCCTGACCCATAGCGCGACGGGCCTGCTCTCTGTCGGCAGCGCGGTGCAGGTGGGCTCGGCGCGGCTGCGCGTGGACATGCTGGAGGCGATGCCGACGCCGACGTTCGCGGAGCGGACGGTCTTCACCTGCCTGTCGCCGATCGTGTCCGGCCGCCACTGCCCGGACAACAAGACCCACTACCTGCGCCCCAACGATCCGCTCTTCTCAGAGGCGGTGCGCGAGAACCTGCTCTGGAAGCACCGGGTGCTCCACGGCGCGCCTCCCACGGACGACCGCCTGGCCCTGGAGTTCGACCCCGCCTACCTGGCCGACCCAAGGCGTCGTGGCGGCACGAAGCTGGTGACCTTCAAGGACATCAATATCGTCGGCGCTTTCGCCCCCTTCGCCCTGACAGGCTCCCCCGCCCTGATGGAGACCGCCTGGAACTGCGGCCTGGGCGAGAAGAACAGCATTGGCTTCGGCATGCTGGACGTGAAGCATGGGGAGAGTGCAGGATGAATTCGGCCCATGCTGGTATTCAATTGGAGCATTCGAAGGCAAATGTGTGGTACAATAGCCGCATAAACGTTCCTGTGGCCCGAACGGTCGCTGAACGTCCTTCCTCGGTCAAATGGCGTTCCAACGTCTGGCATTTTGCCTCGCCGGAGATAGGGCCACAGGTCACCTCTGCATCGCTCTCACCAAGCCCTAGGGCCCTCGATGCTGTTCCTTTTGCGCTCTCGCAATTGGACCACCTTACGCTCCAAATCCCTGTTTTGAATCGTGCCGCGTGTGAAGACGCCCAGTCCGTAAGCAATGACGTCGGCAAGTTGGATCAAGTCGCTCTTTTCGGAAGGCAAACACTGCACTTTGATCTGCGTCTCCGGCCAAGCGGTGCGATGCCGTCTTTTGACCTCAGTCAAGAACTGCTTCTGCCGCTTCCCTCGAATGTCTTCATCGCACCGCAACTCTCTCAGCATGTACCGCGCAAAAACCATCTCCACTACTCTCAGCGCCGAAGCCACCTGACAATCAGATGGCGACGGTATTTCGGAAATTCGGGTAAATTCTCGTGTGCTCGCTTTGTCAATCACCAGCGCTCCGACGACCGGGCTGACTTCCTCCGTGCATTCCAGAACTTCAAGCAGCATCTCTTCAGACATAGAGTGGCCGTGCAGTTCAGCACTCTGCCGCATCCCAAACTGTTTTCGGAGCTCGCCAAAAATCCGTCCCAATATCTCCGGGTCTTCCACGCCTGCAACGACAATGACGTAAGGATTGTGACGCGAGATCACACTCAAAAGGTCTGGCGTTCCTGAACAATCCATCCCTGCATGAAGAATCATCTCGCCTCATTGTCCCCTGTGACGCAGCCATGAAAAGGCAAATCCAGATGGGGAGCCACGTTCGAGTAAAGTATGGAAAAGGCAGTGGCCGCTTGTTCCAATACGCTGACTCCAATTCTTGGCATCGCAGGGCCTTCGCTTCTTGACCGTGTGCGACACATGACTCTGGAGCACAAGCAGAACTGCAGGTGTTCCACACAGTTATGGACATGAATGTTGCGTATGATGATAGAAATAGTCCGGGCGTTCGGTTCGATTATAGTGAATCAGGTGGTCAAAGTGGCACCTTTTTTTCAATTCCGTTACGCCCGGACACTTGACAGAGGGTTACTCTAGAAGTATACTACCACATATCCGCATCTTAGTCAAAGTAGCTCCTTTCGGGATTTGAGCTCACAAACTAATACCGAGGTACAACACGAGTGATCCAGACAAATTCAACGCAAGAAATGATTTACGTTGTTCGCTACGCTGGTCCGTTTGGATACATCAAACCTTGGACCGCAGTGCGGGACGAAACGACCTATAGCCAGGCATTTCTGACTCCATCCATTGTCGAGGGCATGCGTCAGAAGCTAGAGGTTAGCTGCATCTTACGGCATCGTGTGCTGCACGGCGGAATAGATATTCAGCAGGAACGAACGCAAAGCGCAGGATGGAAGATTGACCGCAGACAGATGAGTCGGTCAATCTCAATTCTTAAGCGTGGGGTCATGATTCAGCCAAACCTTTGGCTGGCGTTTCCAACTTCCGACGATGCCGAGAAGGCTTTCTCACAGCATATCTGTATGTGCCGCAACGAAGACGTAATGCTGCCGGTCGAAATG